>CAMZHI010000021.1 GCA_947306755.1 uncultured Clostridia bacterium
TCTGAAAACAGTTAAAAGAATCGGACTTAGCAGTTCGATTCTTTTAATTATGGAGCGATTTCGAAACAGGTATGCGAAAAATGACATACTTTGTTTCAAGTGCTCTTGTATAACTCGATTTATTGATTTTAATTTAACATAAAATTTTATGTTTTGTCAAGAGAAAATTAATCTTTTATGGAATGGATTTGCAAAAAATTTGATATGGGAGCAGAAGATAATTTAGTAAGAGAATTTGAAAGAGAAAATCATATTTTTATGGATGCTGAAAAGCAAGTGAATAAAGAAGAAAAAGAACTAGATTTAGAGAGATTATGATATTAAAATTATAGAGATAGACTAAATTGTCTATCTCTATAATTTTTAGCAATTTTACTTTATATAAAGTGTAAGTCTTGAACCTTGGTTATCATAGGTAAAATATGGACAATAAGAAACACGGCTCGAAGGAGCGCAGGCATAGTAATTATAAAAACTCCCTCTAGCGCTTCGACCATTAGAACCTTCAGCCTCTAATGTATATTCGCCTTCATTTCCTTCTATATCATATATATTGTTTATTACATCTCTAGGTTCTGCTCCTGTATTTTGTGGTTTTGAATAATTATAATTTGCATTTCCTGTTGTTGAATTCACTTTTATCTTATCAGATCCCTTCAGTGCCCAATTAAACATTGCATCATATTGACTTCCCCATATCATACTTGATTGTAATTTATCACCATTTAATTCTCCTGTTAATGGATCTATTCCACAAAATTTCTTTAGCTTATCATACATTCCATACCACCTTTGATTATTAGTCGATGCATTCATTGGAGCTACTCCTGATATCGAAGCTACTGTATTTTCACTTATACTTGTTTCGTATCTTCCAATAAAAAATCCTCCATATTTTGCTACACTGCTTACCATTGCATTATACTGGGTTGTTAATTCATTAGAAAATGTAATCTCATTCAAACCAATTTCCTCTAAATAAGTTTTGGTCAAATTATTGTTATATGAGTTAGCTTTTAATAGTTCTAAATCATCAATATCCAAATCACTTAACAATGCTGGTTCTAAACGATCTGTTCCTTGATATTTTGTTGCATTTGGATATTTTAAATATGCACCATTGGTTGAATCATTATTTATATATTCATATAATAAACCTTTATAATTCCCATTTACTTCTATTGCCATTGGTGTATAACTATGACCATTCGTTAAACTTCCTGTTGTAGTTGATTTAGGTAATTGATCATCTTTACTACTCTCATACACTGCATTTGGTACTGGCACCCACACAAATTGACTTCCTTTGTATTCTATCACTACTCCTGTATCTACTGTTCCCTCTATATAATTTGCTCCTACTGGAATTGGTACATAACCAGTTAATACTGCTTTTATTTTTGTTGTATCTTGTAAATTTGTATTTGTTACACTACTTGTTATTTCTTCAATTTGATCTGTTGGATTTATTGTATTATTTGCTTCAATTGCAGCTAATTCTGCAGCAGTTAAATTACTTGCATTTGGATCTCTTGGTGTACTTTCCTTTATGATTCCATTGCTATCGATTTCATAAGCATTCCCACTTTTTATGAAAGTTACAATTATAGGACTTCCAGATGCAGTAGCTTCTGAACTATCTAATTCATCATTTAGTTCACTATCTGTAACTGCACTTGAATTACCATTACTTACTTTTTTTGCTAATGCAGAATTATAAGCCAATGCAATAGTTTCTTTTTCTTGTCCAACTCCTGTTTGAGTTTTGGCTTCTGTTGCTTTCTGTAAAATTCCATTATCACCAGATAGCATTGATATAGAAATACCGAGCTAATATAAGAAGGACAATAATTGTAATTACTAAAGCTATCAAAGTTATACCATTACTGGCTTTTATGGATTTCTTTGTGTAATTTTTCATAAATAAAAACTTCCTTTCTTTAGTTCATTTGAATACTCCATATTTATTTTAGAATATACTTCTTTTGTAACATATATAGTTATTAAATACTCATTTTTTCACTAGGAATATTTAAATAAAACTCTTAATAAATTTCTTTGATTTTTATTATTACACAAATTCAAAAAAATTGCAATAGTAATTTCGAACTTTATTTAGCTATATCTTAATAAGTTTTAGTGGTGTTAAGTTATTTTGCATTTAACTTTATAATTTATATATAAATAATTTTTATATTATTAATTAGTATAAAGAGGAGGTTGTTGTTATGACTTCTATGGAGTTGGTTGGTCTTAATACCAAATGGTATAGATATAAAAATAATTTAACACAAGAAGATTATGCTAATAAAACAAAATTTAAAATGGCTTATATTAGTGTTATAGAAACAGGAAATGCAAATTTAACTTGTAAAAATATTGATTTTATTGCAAAATCATTTAATATAAAACCTGAATTATTATTTCGTGAAGACACTGCAAAACTAGCTAAAAAATTACCAATTAGAGTTGATATGTATAGAAAAAATCAATCAAAATAGTGATTGATTTTTTCTAATATCATAAGATTTAATTTATACAATTGAATAAATACAATGCTACATGATTTTGTTCTGCATTATTCATTTCCATTATTTTAGCCATAACAAAAATGATTGTAGGATATTTTCTCATATTTATATAGCTTATCAAATATTCATTATCAATTTCTTTTAATCTTTTATCAAATATGCTGTGTATGTGTGCTTTATTATATTTTAAGTTAGTATAAGCACTTGAACTTATACATACTCCAAGTCTTAATCTATTTTTTAAATCCATATTTTTAATTACCTCTATTACATCTTTTACTTTATCATCTATAATATTTTTCATAATACAAGTTCTCCTTTAATTCAAATTATAATCTTTTTTCTTTTTTAGTTTGTTATTCTTATTTTCATCTGGTATAGTTACTTTTCTTAAAATGTTATTAGCAATTTCATTATCGTTGTCATCAAATATACCATTTCTATATAAATCATCACCAACAATTTTATAATTTTGATCATTATCATAAGTGATTTTCTTATGAAAGTGGCTCATTAAATTATGCCAAAATCCTTTAAACTTCTGCAATTGTGCTTTTAAACTCTCTTTTTCTTCTCGTAATTTAGTAATTATTTTTTCTTTTGCAGATAAATCATCTTTTAATCCTTTAATATCTTCATCTTTAAGTTCTATTTGATATTTAAGGGATTTATTTGCCTTTTCTATTTCAAAAGATGCGTGTTCAAACTCTTTAATCGATAAATTTAAGTCATTTACACTTCTAACTGTCTTGGTAACATCTATTACATCTTTAATATAATCTTTAATATTTTCTATATTCTCGTTTGAAATTTGGCTATTATTTTTACTAAATGGCATAGGTTTTAAATTATCTAATAACTCTACTATATCTTTACTTGAATTATCTATTTTTTTGGTTTGTTTATTAGCATTTTCGAGCTTTTTACGTTCTTGTTCTAATTTTTTCTTTATCTTTCTGTAATTATCCATTTCTTTAACATTAATATCTTGATTTCTGCCTTTTTGCTTTGCTTTTAGCTTACTATCTACATCATAAAATTTATTATATGACTTGATACAGGCATTTCTCATTTTGTCCTGTATTTCAGAAAGTAAGGTTTTAGTAAATAGTTGTGATTTGCCAACTTGTTTTTTCATACCTCTTTTACAATTTTCTATAACAGGAACACCAACAACGTGCATATGTGGAGATGTTTCATCAAAATGAATGGTGGCATTAGCTACTTTAAAGCTAGGAAGTATTTTATTTAAGTCTTGTATTTGTTCATTATATACATCTATCATCTTAAATCTATATTCATCATCTTTATCTTGCCAAAAATCCATATCTCCAAGTTCAATTATAATCTCACAAGCTATATCATTTTGAGAATCACAAACTTTTTGAAAGTAATCTTTTATTTGTCTGTCAGCTCTTGTTTTAGCATTATATTCAATTCTAGCTTGTTCAAATTCAGCTAAATATACTTCTTTAACATCTTCTATAATATTGTTAGTTCCATATATAGTTGTAATAAGTTTTCTATGATTATCATAATCTCGTAAATTGTGCTTATTTACTCTTGATAAATCATTTGCATTTTGAATAGCATTATTTGAAAGGGAAGTAGTACCAGATACATTTCCTTTAGCTGTCTTTTTTGCTACTTTACTTTTGTTTTTATCACTACCCAAGTGAAATGAATATGCTAATTCTTGCTCCATCTTTTTCCTCCTTTAGAATTTGCTCCGAAGCATAGGACTTTGACCTTGTCATAAGTCCTAACCCCCTATGAGTTATGACGTGCCATCATAACTCGGGGGCTCTGCGAGGCAATATATTTTCTCCCACAGGGATAAAATTTATTCAAATTACCTCACACAAAATTTATATTGTTAATGCAAATATAAATTTGTATTCGTTAATTTGCTTGTTGCAACATAGACTTCAATTAGAGTAATAGTTGCAACAATTATTTATGCTTTTTCTTTGTAGTAGTATGGGTAACAAGCCCTAGTCGTAATTTTCCTTCTGGTTTTGCTAAAAAGTTTTTATATTGTTTTATTGCTACCATTCTAATTACTTTTTGATTCTTCTTTAACTTAAATTCTATATGTCTATCTCTAATCATTGCAACCTTAGATTTATTATCATAGTTTTCATCTATTTTATCATCGTGAAAATAATATTCTCCTAAATCCATATAGTTTATATCTAATTCTTTTTTCAATGTGCTTAAATAATCTTGTAATTGCTCAATATTCATATTTACACTAATTCTAGTATCTTCTAGTTTTCCACCTCTTTCTAGCATAGTAGGAAAATCTACAACACCTTTATCATACAACTTGTCTATCTGCTCGACAAAACTACTTCTAAAATTGATTTTATCGATATCAAAATTTCCATCTTTATCTTTCTTTAACGTAGCTGTTTCAATAAATTTAGATATAAAAGATTGTTTTTCTTCTTTACTTTTCATAGTCCATAGTTTTAGTAAAACATCTTTATACATCTGATGTTCAGTTAATTTTTCTCTTTCAATATCTCTTTCAGCAAGTAAGTGTTGAGGGTTATAAGTTTCTTTGTCAAATTCTAAAGAGTCTATTCTTTGGTTTTCTAAATCTGCTAATTTCTTTTCTATCAGTTTATAATCTTCTGCAAAATCTTCTTCTTTTACAATTCCAGAAAGATAGACCTTTTTAATTCTTTCCTTTTGTTGCTCTAATTTTTTGATTTCTTTCTCAATTTCTTTAGTTTCATCATTTTTCTTTTCAGCAAGCAAAGGATAGAAGTATTTTTTTACATGAAAGTCGTATTCTACTAAATCTAATATATAATCAATTAAACAATCTTCTATTTCAGCTTCATTGTAATATAAATTGCAGTTATCACAGAAGTAGTACATATATTTAGCTTTTTTACCACCTGCACCTTTACATGTCATTATTTTTCCGACAAGTAGGACATACAAGTTTTTGAAAAAAGATATAAACTCTATTTCTACAATAAGATCTTTGATTTTTCTCTTTTTGTTTTTGGACTTCTTCCCACATAGCTCTTGTTATAATAGGGGAAACAACATCTACAAATAATTCTGTTTCTTTGTCAGTATCATATTTATATCTTTCATAATCTCCCATATATATTTTATTATTTATAATTCTATCAATAGTAGAATCGCACCATTTCTTATTATTAGGAGAAAGAACTTTTTCTTCATTTAAGATATTAGATATTGTTTGATAACTTTTACCTTCTAAATATAATTCAAATATTCTTAAAACAATATCTTTTGTTGTAACATCTACTTTTAATGTTTTATCAGTATCTCTATAATAACCTAATGGTACTTTTCCAGGAATATGACCTGCCTTAATTGCACCATTTAAGCCAAATTTTGTTCTTTCACTAACTATTTCTATCTCAAGCTGGGAAAGTACAGTTAACATTCTAACAAAGAAACGACCATTTGCAGTAGAAGTATTAACATCATCTCTATCACAAATTAAATAACAATGATATTGCTCAAGAGTGCTAATTAAAACTTCTAAATCTCTTACTGAACGAGTTACTCTATCTAGCTTATATGCAACAATATAATTTAGTTTTCCTGATTTCATATCTTCTAGCATTTGTTGAAATGCAGGTCTATCTTTCATATTTTTTGCAGATATTCCTGCATCTTTATAAATATTATATATCTCAAAATCTTTATATTTGCATAACTGTCTTAATTTTTCTTCTTGTTCTCCTAAGCTAAATCCTTCACGAGCTTGATCTTCGGTACTTACTCTTATATAAATACCTGCAATTTTCTTTTCTTTGTTCTCCATTTAAAACCTCCCATAAAACAAACAAAGTGCTAGTATAATAACTAACACTTTGAAATCTATATAACTTGCTGAAAATAACAAATCTCGCTTTTTTTAGCACGTTATTGGTTTTTATAAATAGAATTAAATAAAAAAGCGTAAAGATTTGTTGACGCGAAAAATTGCTATGCAATTTTTCTGTGCAATGTGCTTTATTAATTTATAGGAAATGAAATTTACTATAAATTAATAAACTTCTAGTATTAGTTACCATTGATAATATCTCGTAACTTTGAGAGTGGATACTTATTTGCTAAATCGCCTATGTAAAAATAATCATGCTCATTAAAGAATAAATATATTTTATCTTTAATAATAGCAGTATGTGGTTCGACATAAGCAAGATTAGTTTTTTCTACCATTCTCAAATTACCATTCTTTATCTTTGGTTCACAATTACTAAAAGTGCAAGCCCATTCAATCTTAGAATGTAATTCTTTACTTATTGCTATTTCTCTTTTAACTGTAGATATCATATCACAAAAACCTCCTTTTTTCAATATTTTGAGGCTATTTCTTACTTTTATTTCCAGTTTTTATGGATAAAAGCAAAAAAATAAAGCCGACTAAATCGACTTATATAATGTGATAGATAATCACTTTTTGTTTTCTTCAAACTTACTTGTATCAATAATTACAAGTGGTTCGACAAAAACGCACTATGGAGCCACTAAGCAGAATCGAACTGCTGACCTACTGGTTACGAATCAGTTGCTCTACCTACTGAGCTATAGTGGCATAAATCTTCTTATTTTTCTATTCAATTATTTTATATTTCTTTTTGCTCGCAACTTCGTTGCAGCTAACGCATACTGACGCTGTAACTTGCTTAGCTCGAACAGCCTCAGCATCTACCTACTGAGCTATAGTGGCATAAAAAAAACTTCAAGCGAAAACTACTTTTCGCTCGTTGGTTTTAAAATGTTTTTTTCATTGTCATTAACGACAGTTGTTGATGATTTTATTATTTGGACTCTATCTCCTACACTTAAACCTTCTTCTATTTCTACATAATACTCATCTGATATTCCTGTTTTAATATATGCTTTTTCAGTTTCTGTACCATCTTGAACTAAATTAACATATGTTTTGTTTTCTTCATCTTTTTGTATTGCTTCAATTGGTAGTGCAACAACATTTTCAGCTTTCTCAATAATTATGGTACATACTGCTTGCATATCAGCTTGTAAATTTTCGTTTGGATTTGTAATTTCTATATCTATAGTTGATTTTGCAAGTGGGTCTTTATTTATTTGTTTTACTTTACCCATATAATTAAGGTTTTTTTCTTCATTTTTTACAGATATTTCTACAGTTTGATTTTCCTTTACTTTACTGAAATCCTTATCTTCGACAGACAATTTAACTTTATATTGCTTTATAACTTCAACAGGCTGTTCTTCTTCATTAGCTTTTGTTTCTTCTGAATCAACTGTATTATTCTCTACGCTTTCCTTTTTTATTTCTTTATACTCTACTGTTCCTGTTCCCTTTAATGTGTTTTTTATAGTTACAGTTGTCGCAGTCATTTCTATAATACTTGTCGTAGTAACAGTGCTTTCTTTTTCTGCTTTTTTATTGCTAAGTACTATACTATATCCTATTGAAATTGTAAGAGCTATTCCCATAATTACAATTATAATCCATGATTTATTCTTCATCTAATCGCCTCTTTTTTTATACTGTTATTATTATAATTTAATTTCATTAAAAATACAACCTTTTTTATTGAATTTTATACATTTTTGTAGTATTATATAATCAAATTAATATTGAATAATATTTAACAGTTATACTAATAATTGAAAGGGTTTAATTATGCAAAAATTAGAATTAATATCTAATTCTCCATTAGAAACTATTAAAATTGCAAAATCATTGGCAAAATTTTTAAATATTGGTGATGCTATTGTTCTTACAGGTGAACTTGGAGCTGGAAAAACAAAATTTACAGAAGGCTTTTTATCTTATTATAATTTAGAAGATGAAATCTCTAGCCCCACTTTTAACATAGTAAACGAATATCAAACTCCATTTTCCACAGTTTATCACTTTGATGTGTATAGATTAGCTGATATTGATGAATTTTATGCAATTGGTGGGGAAGAATACTTTGACAAAGGAATATGTTTAATCGAATGGGGTGAACAAATAGAAGATGCTCTACCTTTAGAATATATTAAAATTTCTTTTAATAAAGATGAGCAAAATGATACCGTTAGAATTTTAAGCTTCGAAGCATTTGGGGAGAAATATGAGAGGATTTTAGATAAATTGCAATCTGAATTGTAAAAAATGAAGTGAGATGATTGAGGTCGGAGGTCTTGCTTCCTACTTTCCTACCTCCTACTTCTTACTTCCTACTTCTCACCTCCCACTTCTAAATAAATATAATTATGAAAGGATATTCATATGAAAATACTAAGTATCACATCATCTTCTTCAATATGTGGAATTGCTATTTTAGAAGATGAACAAGTAATAAAAGAAGTAAATTTAAATAATGGTTTAACACATTCTGAAAGCTTACTACCACTTGTTTCTCAAGTTTTAGAAGAAACTAAATTACAATTAATAGACATAGATTTATTAGCAATAGATATTGGCCCTCGGTTCTTTTACTGGAATACGTATTGGAATCGCTACTATAAAAGCTTTTGTAGATAGTTTAAATTTAAAATATGTTTGTGTAAATTCTTTAGAAGGTCTTAGCTTAAATGTTGCAAATACAGGGGTAATATGCTCTTTAATTGATGCAAGAAGAAATAATGTATTTGCTGAAATAATTGAAAATATTGGTGATAGTTATATTATAAGGAGAAATGCATCTTTTGAAAATATAACAGATTTACTTGAAGAATTAAAACAAATAAATCCAGAATACTCCATAACTTTTGTTGGAGATGGTGCTACAAAAAATAAAGAAACTATTTTGAATTATCTTCCAAATAGTTCTTTCGTAGATAATAATGAATTATGTGCAAAAAACATCGGTATTTTAGGTTATAGAAATAGGTCCAATCCTGATTATTTAAAATTAGAACCTCTTTACTTAAGAAAATCTGAAGCAGAGCAAAAAATGGAGGAACAACTAAATGCAGGAAAATGAAATTAATATTTCTGTTATGAATATGTCTGATTTAAACGAGATTCATGATATTTTAGAAAGTGAATTTGATGATTTTTGGAACTATGAAGTATTTAAAAGTGAAATTGAAAACCCTAATTCTATTTATTTTGTAGCAAATTTTAAAGATGAAATTATAGGTTTTGTTGGAGTTTTGCTAATTATTGATACAGCTGAAATAACTAATATTGTTGTAAAAAAATCCTTTAGAGGAAAACGGTATATCTAAAATTCTATTGGAACATATTATTAATTTTTGCATTGAAAAAAAAATAAAACAAATTAATTTAGAAGTAAGCTCAAATAATACCACTGCAATAAATTTATATCGAAATTATAGTTTTCAAGAAGTTGGACTCAGAAAAAATTACTATGGAAAATATGATGCTATTTTATTTACTAAAGAGATTAATACAAAATAGTTAGAATATATAATTTATTCTAACTATTTT
Organism: uncultured Clostridia bacterium; assembly: GCA_947306755.1. GTDB lineage: Bacteria > Bacillota > Clostridia > TANB77 > CAG-508 > CAG-269. The sequence continues at coordinate 9,967 of CAMZHI010000021.1, forward strand.
GTAGCTTATAAATGCTCTTATTATATACAAAGGTTGATTGATAACTTTGCGGTTCTTCTATTAATTCTCTATTATCTAAATCATATATCTCAAAAGGTTTAACATCTATAGTATTTTTTATACCAGCGAGGTTCATTATGCTACTATAGTTTACATCTATATTTATATCTTCAAAATTATCACCTTCAAAACTTTTTAATTGCATATATTGAAGTGATGGATATTTATTATCATATAAAGCTTTATTTAAAATTGTTGATGATGATTGAAAACGAGGATTTATCTCCATAAAAAAAACTTCATCATTATATATAATACTATCAATTCCGCAAATACCTTTATAGCCAATTTTTTGTAATTCTTTTCCAATTTTAAATGCATATTCCTCATGTTTTTTTATTATTTTATTTTCGATACTTCTATATGCAATAAAGTCACATCCCATATAAATTAAATTATTGTTAATATTTTTTATAATTTGCACTGATGGTGGTAATAATGTAATTTTATTATTTCCAATTATTAAATGAATATTAACAGGTATGTTATTTTTACAATATGTACTAACTAAATATTCTTTTTTTAAGTCAAGTAAAAAATCTCCTTTAATATTTATTATTGAAGTATTTTCTCCACCAGTCCCTTCTTTTTCCTGTATTACTATTTCTGTTCCAAATCTCTTTTTAATTTTTGAATTAAAAAATATGTCTTTACCTTTTATTATTTCATAGTCTAAAACTGGAACTACATTTTTAAAATAACTCTTAGTATAGAATTTATTATTTAAATCATCAATTAAATATGAGTTATTATAACAAATACAATTTTTTAAATCTTTACCTATCATTCCCGAATAATTATAATGCATAAATTTTATATCTGGTTTTTCCTTTATTAATTTTTCTTTTGTCTCAGAAAAATAGTTGTCTATCATCTCCCAATTTTTATCTTCGTTATGATTTATTCTAGTATTTGTCATTAATGAGTTTTTACCATATATACAAATATTTCCTTTAAATAAATTTCCAGTATTTAATATTTCAGATTCTCGTATTCCTACCCAATATAAATTCATCTTTCCCTCTAAAAACTAATTTCATTATGCCTACACCAAATATATTTTGATGATAAGGTGCTGTCATATTTATTTGTAATTTCTTTTGCCCTTAACAAGATTCTTTTCATTACTTCTGGTGTAGGAGATTTCCCTATATTATTAAATGGAATATATGGAGATAGTATGACTCTAATTTTTCTTTTAGCAAGCTCTTCAATTGCTTTTAAAGTATCACCTTCATTTTCCAAACCAACAATAATTCCTGATTTTACAATATTATTTCCTAAATATTCTGTTGCAAGTTGCATATAATCTAAATATTCTTTCCTTGAATAATAATTCTTTAAAGGTATATATTTTCTTCTAGCTTCTTCGTTATATAATTCCAAATTAACAGATAAATCAGCCAAATTTAACACTTTTAACATTTTAAAGAATTTTATATAACTATCTTTATTCTTATTTGTATCTATTCCTCTTGGAGCTGTCATAATATCTATTGGTAAATTATCATATTTTTTACCAAAATATTTATAAACATTGTTTTGATATTCATAGTCAATATTATTTCTTTTAGGTGTTCCAGCTGAAATTAATAAATTTTTTATTTCATTTTCTTTAATCGCTTTTTGTAGTGCATCATCTAACAATTCAATAGGATATTTTTGATATTCATATAAATTGTCATTACAAAATTTACAGTCATATGCACAACCATTAATAGGTTGTATTCTAGCTCTAAATTTGTGAATAACAACATAATCTGAATAAGGTTGTCCATATCTATTTAGCTCATTATTTATCATATATTTAGCCGGTTCTATTATTATTATTTTTTTAATAATATTATTATCTTTTTTAAGACATATTTGATTATTAACAAAATCTACAATATATTTACTATTTTCATTTATTTTACAAGTTACATATTGATTATTAAAACTAATCATCATACCTGTACAAGTAATGTAATCATTAAATAATTCTACTTTGCCACTTGTAATAAATTCTTTTTTTACAGTATTACTTAATCTTACTCCATAAAAAAGTAATTCTAATTTTATTTCATAATCCTTCATATATTCTCCATATAATCAATTAAATTACACTTTTTATTTCATAATTAAATAAAAAAATTATAAAATTAATTTAAATAAATTATAATCATCATATTCCTTTATTTTTTTTAAATTTTTATTTAAATCTATAATGTACAAATTTGGAAATGGTATTCCGTTAAACATATTATTTTTTACCATTGTATAAGATGCAGAATCTTTAAAAATGATGTTATCTCCTATTTTTAGCTGCTTATTTAGATAATATGTTCCAAATGTATCTCCTGCATAACATGAAGAACCAACAATTTTATACATATGACTATCCTTACTAATCTTCGTTGATTCACCTATTATATCTCTACTCCATCCTCTATATGCGGCATCGATCATATGGCAAACTGCTGAACCATCAACAATAGCTAAATTCATATTATTATTTAATATATCTATAACCTTTGTAATATAGTATCCACTATCTAACATTATTCCTTCACATGGTTCAAGTATTACCTCTAATCCATAATTATTTTTAATTTTATTGATAGATTTTATTGCTTTTTTTACATTATATTCAGATGATCCTAATAATTGCCCTCCTCCTAAATTTATCCATCTTATTTTTTTTAAATAATTATTATAATTATTTATTAAATAGTCAATTGTTCTTTCTAAAGTATCTGCTTGTTGCTCACACATTGTATGAAAATGTATTCCTTCTATTTTTCCTTTACAAAAATCTTGTATAGGTGGCATATTTTCCTTTTTAATTCCTAAATGTGAATCTTTTTTACAAGTATTAGCAGCAAACTCATCAGGTAATTCGGTATATTCCGGATTAATTCTGATACCTATTGAACAATTATTATTTTGTGCTTCTGTCAAATATTTTTTATATTGATTTATTGAATTAAATATAATATATTCACTGCTTTTGCATATTTCATTTATATTATTATCTGTATAAGCAGTAAAAAACGTACTTACTTGAACATTTAATTCTTTTCCTAATTTTGACTCAAATAATCCACTACTACTTAACCCATCAAGTTTATTAATAAATTGATTTATAATCATATCATTTGAAAACCCTTTAAGAGCTAAAAATATTTTAACTCCTGTTGCATTCCTTATGTCATCAATGTTTCTAAAGTTTTTTTCTATTTGTTTTAAATCTATAATACAAGCTGGCGTCTCTATTAATTTTAACCTTTCTTTATTATCAATTGTCTGAACATTTAAATATCTCTCAAATATTTCTTTTTTCATATAATTTATAATTAAAATAATATTTTACTCTAATTTCTCCTCCTATTTATGTCTATTTTAAATTAATTTTTGCTTTTTTTCTCGACATTTTATATACAAAAAAAGTCGATTGTGTTATAATTTAAATATGGAAAATATAGATAAATTAAACAATTTAATTAATTATATAGAAAATAATTTAGATCAAAATATAAGTGATGAAAAAATGTGTAAAATTCTCGGAGTGAATTCATATACTCTTTATAGAATTTTTTTATTTATTACAGGTATTTCTCTAACAGAGTATATTAGAAATAGAAAACTAAGTAAAGCTGCATTAGATATAATTGAATCTAACAAAAAAATCATTGATATTGCTTATAATTATGGTTATAATTCTCCTGATGGATTTTCTAGAGCATTTTTTAAATTTCATGGAATAAAACCTTCTGAAATTAAAAAAAAATCTCAATATATAAAAAACTATCCACCATATCATTTTAGCAACACAGATAAAAATACCGAACTAAATTATAAAATTGAAGATTTTAATAGTTTTGAATTAACTGGTATTTTTTTTGAATGTGAAGAATCTCAATTAAAAAAATTGGCTCCTGAATTTTGGAAAACGAAAAAATCTAACAATACTATAAAAAAAATTGTGGATGAAAATATTTCTTATGGTGTTATAGAATTTGATGAAAACTTTTCAACTACAAATAAAATAAGATATTACATTGCTTCAAACAAAACACTACCAAATAGCTGTCAAATAAAAATACCTTCATCTAAATGGGCAATCTTTCAATTAAAAAGATTTGACAGTGGAAACTATGATGGTAATTATTTTGATAAGTTTTCACATAATGTATATTCAAATTGGATTCCATATTCAAATTATAATATAAAATCTATTCCAGAACTTGAAGTATATTATCCAGATGGTCAAATAGAATGGTGGTTACCTATTGAATAACCACCATTTATATTTATTCCATTCAAAATTCTAATTGTCTTTTAACTATTATCTATCATTTCATACATTTTAATTTTTAGCTTATATATTCTATTTTCTTTTGTAACTATGTATAATAAGTAAAACATAATAATTAAAACTGAAATATTTTTTAAATAATATATTAATATACTAAAAATAAACATAATTAAAAAAAACATAATATTTGAAATTTTATTTATTAAACTCTCTGCTTTTCTTTTTCCTTTAATTAAGCATATTACTGATTTCAAAACCCTTCCACCATCTAAAGGATAAATTGGCAATAAATTAAATACTGTTATAAGTAGATTAGAATATATTATTAACTGCTTTAATTCTAATTTTATATTTAAAAATAATGACATAAATATAATAATTATATTTATTAGTGGACCTGCAATTGCAATTAAAATCTTTTTTAATTCAAGTTTATTTGATTTTAAAATTTTTATATTCAAATCCTCATATGGAATTTTAAATTCTATCGAAAGTCCCACTGGCATAAGTGTTATTCGTTTTATTTTCATTTTTAAAACTAATCCTGCAAGCAAATGGCTTAGTTCATGAATAATTGCAAAAATCATTATTAAAGTGTATATTTCAATTTGATTAGTAAAATAAAAAAGAATTAGTATTAGAAAAATTTTTAAATCAATTCTAAATATCATATTGCTCCTTTCACATAGATGTTAAAATTGTGAAGTGAGAGGTGTGAAGTGGGAAATTAAATTAAATATCAAGTATCAACTGTGGATCTACTAATCTATCTTCTCTTCTTATTTCAAAATGTAGATGTGGTCCAGTTGAGTTGCCAGTAGATCCAACTTCAGCTATTTCTTGTCCTTGTGTAACATAATCACCTTCATTTAAATATAATTTACTACAATGCGCATAAATTATTGTAACATCATCTTTTTGTATTCTATAATGTTTGCCATAATCTCCATAATTAGACACCATAGTTACAACTCCATCGGTTGCTGATTTTATAATTGTTCCTGTAGGTGCAGCTAAATCTAATCCTGTATGATATTTAGGAACTGTCGATGTTGTTGGATTCCTCCACCCAAAAGTTGAACTTATAGTTCCTTTTACAGGAACTATAAAGTTTATTCTACTCTTAATTTCTTCTACATCAATTTCCTCCTGTGTTTTTTGAGGTTCTTCTTCTATACCTTCATTTGATCCACCTATATTTTGTTCGCTTTCATTTGTTTTTTCTGAATTATTATCTATAACTTCATTACTTTGATTTGTTTCTTGAGAATTAGAATCTATTTCTTTATTCTCTTTTTGATTATTATCATTTTCATTATTTGAATTAAAATATTTATCAACATATCCAATAATGTAATTATATGTATTTTTTAAAATTTCATTTTGAGATGTAAACTCTTCTGCTTTATTTCTAAATTCATTTGACAAAAAATATTCTCTATTGGCTGTTACATAAAATACAGCATAAACTATTAAGCAAATTATCATTTGCTTAATAAATCTTCTTGAAAAAGATATTTTTTTTCTTTTTTCTCGACTACCCCTATATGATGAATAATAACTATTTCCATATCTTCTATTATAAATATCTTCTGCTCTTCTAATTCTTTCTTCAATAGACATAGCTTTTTCCATAGACTATTTTCCTTCCTAAGTAAGTTCTATTCATTGTAAAATGAATTTATTAATTACTATGTCCGAAATAAATTATTTATTCATACATTAAAAAGAAAGTCATAGTTTTTCAACTATGACTTCTATATATTGCTAATTATTATTGTTATAAAATATTTTGCAATTTTTTCTTTAGTTTACTCTATTCTATATAATTGAACTTTGCCTGTTATACTACAAATCTCTACTTGAGTCTTCAATTTCTTTTTTTCTAATTTGTTCTAACTGTTGTTTTATACTTGAAATTTTATCATCTAGTGGTTTTAATTCCCAATTTTCAGATTTAATTAAACTAATTAATTCTTCAATTTCTTGATGCCCATTTTGTTGATACCAATCTAATAATTGTATGTATTCTTTTAATGCTTCTTCTTTGGATAATCTTTCTACTTGAATTCCATCTGTTTTTATTTTTACGTAATCGTCATTTTCTATATATAAAGTCGCATCTTGAGTTCCAATTATACTATCACTATTTTGTTCAGATAAAAAATCATTTTCATTTGGTTCATCTGTAACGATACCTATAATGTTTTTCTTTTTTAATCTTTCTTCCCATTCTCTAACTATCATTGGAGTAATTACTATACAACTACTTGGCATATTCATAAAATCTTTTAAACTATAAATCAATCTTGCCTGTCCAATTATACATGGTGGCTTGTTACTTGCCATATAAGTTCTAGAAATTCTTTTAGTGCCTGTAAATACTCTTTTATCTTTTTCTGTTCTTTCTTTTAATGTTAAATTGATTCCATTTTCTGCTTTATATTGCTCCATTTCTTCAGTTTTTATAATTCTTCCCTTATGTAAATAAAAACCTTTTTTTCTTTCTTGTAATTCATTTATATTAATTATTTTTTTACCTGTAATTTCATCTATTGTTAGTAATTCTGCAAGTTCTCCGTATTCTTTAAATATATTCTTTAATTGACCTTGTAAAAATAGATTTAATTTTACCCCTACTTTATCAAAATCTCTTTGTGCTTGAGATAATTTTTCCAATGTTTCTAAATCAATATCCGTTGTAACATCACATACTGTTGTTACTCCTTTTATATCATCTATTATTATTGAATATGGTTTGTATTGTATAAATAGCTCCTCTATTCTTGATAAATCAAATGTTTCTTCTCCTTTTTTTATTCTTTCTATTAAATCGATAAGTTCATGTGCTTTCTTCCTTGCTTCTTCTAACCCATTCAAAACTCCTGTAAAATTTTTATTTTCTAAATATTGAATCATAAGAACAGGATATTCTTCTTTATCCCACATATTACAATATTCTTCATATGTATTATGATTAAATCTGTAAATGGGTTTAAAAAAATATTTTTCTTCTGTAAGCCTACTTACACCTTCATATTCCGCATATTGAAGCATTTGTTGATATGAAAGTGGCGCAGGTCTAGTTATTGCATATTCAAATGGTGTTAATTTTATTTGTCCTTCCATTTTCAATTCTCCTTTTAATTTTCATTTTTACAATTACATTTTGTATCTTTATTTAATAAATTTATAATTAATTCTTTTCTTTGTTTTATATCTCTAATTTTTAAAAATTCATCATAAAAATTCATTATGTCTCCATAACAATTTGAGCATGATTTTGGTAGTATATTGTCCTTAAAAACATTCATATTACTCGTTTTATATTCACCATACATTGAGATTGAAATTCTGTTTAAATAATCTTCTTTAATATTATTTAAAACTTGAATTACCATCCATTGCGAAATAATATTATACTTTTTACTTTTATATAATTCTTCTATTGATGATTTCTTTATAATGTTTACTGGAAATATAACTACTTCATCTATGTCATTATTAAATAACCAATTAGTTGAAACAACTGCATCTTCAATCTGTTGCTTGGCATTTAAAAAAGGAATTCCAATTAAAACATTCGCTTCAACTGTCATTTCATATTTATGTATTAAATTAATTTTGTTTTTTAATTCTTCTAAATCAATTATTTTATTTAAGCAATTACTCTGAATTTCTTTATTAACACTTTCTACACCAATTTCAAAATCAATATATTTACTTGTTAAAATGTTTTTTAAATATTTTAGTTTGTCTTCAGTAATTTCTTTATAATGTGTTTCAAATATTACTACTCTGATTTTATTAATTTCGTTTATTTTCTTGAGTAAAATTTCTAGTACCTCTTTTGAAAATTCATTCTCACATAATATATTACCATACGTAGATAAAAAAACTTTATCTATCTTTGATTCTAAAATCTGCTTTTCGATTGATGGCCATAGGTTTTCTATATCTTCTACAGTTATATTTTTAGAATATTTCATCTCATTAGGGCACATCAGGCAATATCCTTTTTTTCCGTATTTGCAACCGAATACTAGGGAATTTTACAATTAATAATTTATATTTTCTATATATTTCTACTTTTGAGTCCTCATATTTATTTTTATTCATTACCCTCAATTTTAAATCACTTAACTCTTTATTCATTAATTGACTCCTTATTTATTATTTTTACTATGCCCATATCTCCATCTACTTCTATAATCATTCCATCTTTTAGAATTTTAGTTGCATTTTTTGTTCCAACTATACATGTTTTTTTCAGTTCTCTTGCAATTAGTGCCGCATGACAAACAGTTCCTCCTTCATCTGTTACTATTGCTATTGCTCTCTTTACTGCATCAATAAAATTTGGAACAGTCATTGGACTTATTATTATATCTCCTTCATTTATTTTTTTTGTATCTTCTATTGAATATACTATTTTGGCAATACCTTTTACTTTACCAGGATAGGCTACAGAGCCTTTTATACAATCTTCTTTGATTATTTTTTCTTCTTCCTTTAATACAATGTTAAATGCATTTTCCTTAAAAAAATTATTTAAATCCTTCTTTAGTATTATTTTCCCATCATAAAATGCAAATCCGTTATTTCTTGCCTTTAATTCATCTACTGAAACTTTTTTATCTTTAAAAATTTCATCTATAGTCATTACTCTATAAAAACCTAAATATTCTTTGGTTAATTTTTCTTTTATTCTTTTTTCTAATTCATCATCAATTCTGTACTCTATTTCATCATAATATTCTCGATCTTTTATAACATATTTAATAAAATCTATATCCTCTTTTGTCTTTTCTACATTTTCGTTATATAATCTAGCTTCTAAAAAATTCACAATATTATTTATTGGAAAAATCTTATTACATAAATATTTTATTTCATCAATGGATAGTTTATCTAAATCATTCTCAATATTTTTACATGCTAATAATGCTTCATTTACATATTCAATAAATCTTTTTTTATAATATTTTAAAATATAGTTTACCATTAGATTTACATTTTCTTCTATACTTGTATAATTATAGTATTCTTCAAATATATTATTGCAAAAATAAAATATTGGTTTTAAATAATATAATGAATTTAAAACTTTACTAATTCCCAGTCTTTCGGTTTCTTCTTCAATCTGCATATAAACTAATATTTTAGGTCTAGATAATACCATTTTAAATAATTTTTTCATTTTAGAAATTCCAACTATTGGTCTTGCTTGCAAAATATATATTTTGTGATTGTTTATTGCCCATTCTATGTCCATTTGCATATTGTAATCTGATTCAATCTTTTGAGCTAATTTTGATATAGATATGATTTCACTTTCAATTGGTAATTTGTCACCAATTATTTGATCTATATAGTTCATTTTCTTCCTAATATAGTATTTTGTTGGAGTTACCTTTCCAGAAACCAATTTTTCTCCTATACCTTTACAAGCTTCTATAAAGATAAAATTACTGTTGTTAACATTAAAATCTGTTGAAAATGCAACTCCTGAATAATTACTATTTATCATCTTTTGCACAACTACAGCCATTTCTAATTGATTTGTTTTATTATTAATATAATTTATTATATTATCTTCAAATAATGACGCATAGCATTTTTTTATTTCTACAACTAAATTATCTTTGCTAACATTTAGACCTGTATAAAACTGTCCTGCAAAAGATTTGTTTTTTCCATCTTCCTGTATGGCGGATGATCTTACTGATACCTTATTTGAACCCAATTGATCAAATTCATTATATAATCTCCTTAGCATTTCTTCCGAAAAATTTCCATTCAATATTTTTTTCTTGTATTCTTCATTATTTGTCAGATTATCCAAATTATATATATTATTTAAATTGTTAAAATCTACAAATTCTCTAAAAAAATCAATTGTCAGTACAAAAAAATCAGGAACATTATAACCTAAGTTCTTTAATTTAATTAAGGAACTTCCTTTCCCTCCATATATAAAATTATCTTTCATATTCATCACCATTTTTATACTATCATATAATATTTTATATTTCAACAGTAGTTAGCTATATAAATTCACATCAAAAAATATTATAAAAGAGATATATAACATATCTCTTTAACTCCACTATATAATTAAATATGAATTTTAAATATTTTTAACTTGGCAAATACATCACTCAAATAAATCTGTATGTGAACTAATTACAAAAATAATGCTATAATTAATGCAATGCTAACTACAATACTGTATATTTTTAATTTTTTATATTTTTTATTAATTATTGAGCTTGCATTTTTTTTGTTTTTCTTTTCATTAGTTTTAATATAATTTGAAATAACACTTTCTGCTTCTTTAACCATATAATCTTTTGTATTTTTCTTGTTTTGTTCATTTTTCAAATTTTCAATTTTATCTATGTATTGAAACTCTTTTGCACTTTTTACTGTTTTAAAAACAACAATTGCTTCTTCTATCAAATTAGATGGCAAATTTCTTAATACCACCATATTTTTCATCTGGCTTTTTTCCATAGGATTTTTCCTCCTGTAAATCTTCTTAATAGAATTATTGCCAGATTTTAATATATTATTCATTTTTTCATTTGGGGACGGTCCTTTTTTGCTAATTTTTTCATTTTGGGACAGATCTTTTTATACTATAATATGGATTTCAACTCTTTTAACCATTGTTTTCCTTCAATTTTTTCTAATTCTTCTAGTTCATCAATACTAAAATATCTCAATTCATCAACTTCTTCAGGCTGTATTTTACAGTCTTCTATATTAATATTTTTTTCTATATAATAAATTATAAAAATAGCCTTTTCTGTATTATACCTACAAAGTAATCTTAATTCTTCTTTTTTAAGCTCAATTCCAATTTCTTCATAGGTCTCTCTAATTGCAGTAGTTAAATAATCTTCTCCCGCATCGACTTTTCCACCAGTTAGCCCCCATTGACCTGGATTTGCTGATTTGTTCATACTTCTTTTTTGAAGCAATATTTTTTTATCTTTATTAATAATTATAGCTTTAACTATTGGTATGTACTCACCTTCTGGTATAGAATCAGGTCCTTTAAATTTATCAGAATTGATAATCGTACCGGTTTTGTTTCCATTTATATCAACTAATTCAAATTGTTCCATACGGTCTTCCTTTCTATTTCAACTTCATAGACAACAATTTTGAAATTCCTTTTTCTTCCATAGTTACACCATAGACTGTATCTGCAGCTTCCATTGTTCCTTTTCTATGTGTTATAACTAGGAATTGTGTGCCTTTTGCAAATTTCTTTAAGAACTCTGCATATCTATTAACATTTACATCATCAAGTGCTGCTTCAATTTCATCTAATACGCAGAAAGGTGCTGGATTCATTTTTAAAATTGCAAATAAAAGTGCAATTGCAGTAAATGCTCTTTCTCCACCTGATAAAAGTGCCATACTTTGTAATTTTTTTCCTGGTGGTTGTGCAATAATATCTATTCCACACTCTAAAATATTGCCTTCATCTTGTAATACAACTTTTGCCTCTCCTCCACCAAATAACTCTTTAAATGTTTGCCCAAAGTTTTCATTTATTATTTTGAATTTTTCTTTGAATTGTTCTCTCATATTTTCAGTAATTTCAGCAATTATCTTTCTTAATTTACTAGATGTATTTTCTAAGTCTAAACGCTGTTCACACATAAATTCATATCTTTGTTTCAAGTTTTTGTACTCTTCTATTGAATCAACATTTACTGAACCAAGCTCACGTATGTCTTGTCTTAAAGCATTTACCCTTCTTGTTGTAATTGCAATATTTTCAGGTTTTTGGTAATCTTCACACGCATTAGGTGTAAGTTCATATTCATTCCAAAGTGAAGTAATTACATTATTTAAATCTTCATCAAGTTTTGTCTTTTTAACTTCAAGTTTTACAATTTGAGATTTTAAATCTTCAATTATTTTGAATTCATCAACTTCTTCTTTTTCTTTTTGAGAAAGTTTTTCATTTGACTTTATTCTTTCTTGCTTCATTTTTTCAATGTCAGTGTCACTTTTACTTACTTTATCTTTTATTTCTTCTATTTTCTTTTCATCTTGTTTTATCTTGTTTTCAAGCTCAACTTGCTCTTCACTCATCTTTTCTATTTGTTGTTTTTTATTTTCAATATTGTTCTTTTGATTTTCTATTTCTTGTTTTAAAAGTTCTGTCATCTCATCTATAGAATTTTCACTCTCATTAAATGATGACACAGATATTTTTAAATTTGTAATATCGAAATTCAAATCATCTACTTCTTTTTGTTTGTCTTTATTTGAATCAGAAAATTGTGCAATTTTTTCTTTTAAATTTGTATTTTCCTCATCTAAAGCTAATTTTTTAACATTTTCTTGCTCTATAGTTTTTAAACATTCTTCTTTTTTATTTTCACCTTCTTGTTTTTCTTGTTTTAATTTCTCTAATGAATTAGAAATTCTTTGAATACTTTGATTTACTGTATTTATTTTTTCATTTTCTACATTGTATTTAATTTCTATTGTTTGTAAAGCATTTTCCATCTCTTGAACTGTTTTTAAAAAATCTTCGGAAGATTTTAAAATATCCTCTTTTTCTTTTTTAAGTTTTTCCTGGTTTGATTTTATTTGTTCAATTTCTTTTGCTAAGTTCTCTATTTGCTTACTTCTACCTAAAATATTTACAGTTTTTTTACTTACTGATCCACCAGACATTGCTCCTGTTGTAGTTATAATATCTCCATCTAATGTTACTATTCTAAATGAATATCCATTTTCTTTAGCTAGAGCTATTCCTATATCCATATTTTGGGCTATAACAGTTTTTCCAAGTAGATTTAAAATAACACCTTCATATTTCTTATCATATTTTATTAAGTCTGATGCAATTCCTAAAACTCCCTTATTATTACCTTTTATTTTATCTAATTTTTTACCTTTAACATTTGAAATTGGTAAAAATGATGCTCTTCCCAAATTGTTTTTTCTTAAATACTCGATTAGCTTTTTTGCATCTTGTTCATTATCAGTAACCACATTTTGCATACTTGCACCAAGTGCCATTTCTATTGCTGTTTCAATATTTTCTGGCACATCAATAAGTTCTGCAATTGCACCTCTAACACCTTTTCCAAGCTCTTTAATCTTTTCGCAATCCTTTAATAAAGTCTTAACACTTCTTTGGAATCCATCTTTTTCTTTTTCAGTTTCTACTAAAAATTTGTATTTTGATTCTTTAAAGTTAAGTTCTTGAATACTGTTATTTAGCTTTATATCAATTGTTTTTATTTTTTCATTAATTACATTATTTTTTTCTTTTAATTCTTCTAATTCTTTTTGTTTTTCATTTTTTTGCTTTTGAACCTCATAAAAGCCTTTTTCAAGTTCTTCTTTAGTAAATCTAGTATTATCTAGCTCTGAAATTGAATTTGAAATTTCATTTTGTATTTGAGCTAATCTCTTTTCTATATTTGAAATATTAACTTTTTGCTCATTTATAAAGCCTTCAATCTCATATTTAGTATCAACATTTTCTTCTAATTTTCGTTTATCTTCTTCAATTTCTAATTCTTTTTCAGATAATGTTTTATTTATTTCTTCTAATTTTTTAGTCTTTTCTTCAAGCTCTTTTTCAAACTTTTCTTTATTTTCTTTTAATCCATCTTTTCTGCTAAGTTTTAGCTCCATATCTTGTGTTGATTTTTCAATTTTTTGTTTAATTTCTTCTATTTCTTGTGTAAATCTTTCTTTATTTTCTTCATTGTTTTGAATTTTTGTTTTAGATACATTTATATCAGAATTTAGCATTTCTATTTCTTTTTGACTACTAAATCCTAAATTTTGAGTTTTTTCTATATTTTCAGTTAATTCATCAATCGTACTTTTTAAATCTTCTTTAATTATTTTAATTTTTTCAAGTTTAGCTTCTTCTAAATCACAGTTTTCTTGTATAATAGTTGCATCTTGGACTGTTTTTTCTAAATCTGATTTATATCTTTCAATATTATGAACAAAAAGTCCTACTTCTATGTTTTTTAGTTCTGATTTTAAATCAACATATTTTTTTGCTTTTTCACTTTGAATTTTAAGAGGCTCTAGATTTCCTTCTATTTCAGATATAATATCATTTATTCTTAAAACATTTAGTTTAGTACGCTCTAGCTTTTTTTCTGATTCTTCTTTTCTTGTTTTAAATTTAACAATACCTGCTGCTTCTTCAAATACATTTCTTCTATCTTCAGATTTATTACTTAATATTTCATCTATTTTTCCTTGTCCAATTATAGAATAGCCATCTTTACCAATTCCTGTATCCATAAATAGCTCTAATATATCTTTAAGTCTACATTGAACTTTATTTATAAAATATCCTGTTTCTCCGCTTCTATATATTCTTCTTGTAACAATAACTTCTTGGTATTCTATAGGTAATTTTCCATCCATATTATCAAATACAAGTGATGCTTCTGCAAAACCTAATGATTTTCTGCTTTGTGTTCCTGCAAAAATAATATCTGCTGATTTTCCACCACGAAGTTCCTTAATACTTTGCTCTCCTAATACCCAACGAATGGCATCTGCAATATTACTTTTTCCTGATCCATTTGGCCCAATTACACTTGTAATTCCTGGCATAAATTCTAATACTGTTTTATCTGCAAAAGATTTAAATCCTTGCATTTCTAATCTTTTTAAGTACATCTATTTTTCCTCTTTCTAGTTAAAAATTTATTTGTTAAAAATCATCAATATTTTATATCCGCAACTTGCTTTCATTGTATATGCTTTTTTCTATACTCTAGGAAAGTCATCATCGTAAGATGATAGACTTGACGTAGAGGAGAGTTATGGCAGAATCTAGATTTTGTAGCATTTTATATGCGTACAAAATCTTTTTCTGGTTTTCTCGACTAAAGCACGAAAAAAGATATACAATGCCGCCGTTGCTACTCTATATAATAATTT
>CAMZHI010000022.1 GCA_947306755.1 uncultured Clostridia bacterium
TTCCTTTAACATAACGAGGAATTTGGTCCATAGGTCCTGGCCTATATAAAGAAACTCCTGCAATTAAGTCTTCTAAGCAATCTGGTTTAAGCTCTTGCATAAAGTTTTTCATACCTTGACTTTCAAATTGGAACACTCCTATTGTTTTTCCCTCTTGCCATAATTTATATACTTTTGGGTCATTCATTTCTTTATCAAATTCGACATCAATACCTAAATCATTTTTAACCATTTCTTTTGTATCTTTTATAACTGTTAAAGTACGAAGACCTAAAAAGTCCATTTTTAGAAGACCAAGCTCTTCTAATGTTGTCATAACAAATTGTGTAGCATTTTGACCATCTCTAACATATAGTGGAACATAATTATCTACTGGCTCTTTGGTAATAACAACTCCGGCATGCATGTGTTGAAGTGTTTTTAGGCATTCCTTCTAAAGCCATAGATACATCTAATAGTTTTTTAATTCTATCATCATTTTCATATAGATTTCTTAATTCTATATTTTGATCTAATGCCTTTTTTATTGTAATATGAATTTCATTTGGAATCATTTTAGCAATTTTGTCTGTTTCTTGAAGTGAAATATCTAAAGCTCTTCCTACATTTCTTATTGCATTTTTTGCAGCTAATGTTCCAAAAGTAATAATTTGTGAAACATGAGAATTACCATATTTTTCGCATACATAATCTATTATTTCTTGTCTTTGTTCATCACTAAAATCCACATCAAAATCAGGCATACTAATTCTTTCAGGGTTTAAGAATCTTTCAAAAAGAAGATTATATTTCATTGGATCAATATCTGTTATTTCAATACTGTAGGCTAAAATTGAACCTGCACCAGACCCACGACCTGGCCCTACTGGGATATCATGTGTTTTTGCATAATGAATATAATCCCATACAATAAGGAAATAGTCTACATATCCCATCTTCTTAACAACACTTAATTCATAGTCTGCTCTATCTAAATATTCTTTAGGAATATTTTCTCCATATCTCTTTTTTAAACCATCTCTACAAAGCTTTTCTAAATAATCATAATGAGTAGGAAATTCTTCTGGTACATCATAATTTGGAAGAATTGTGTGTCCAAATTCAAATTCCACATTACACTTTTTAGCTATTTTTACAGTGTTTTCTATTGCATCTGGAAAGGCCTTAAAATAATCTATCATTTCTTCAGGAGATTTAACATATAGTTCTTCTGTATCAAACTTCATTCTGTCCTCATCACTCATTCTTTTTCCAGTTTGAATACAAAGCAATACTTCGTGATTATAGGCATCTTCTCTTTTTAAATAATGAGCATCATTTGTTGCAACAAGCGGAATATCGAGTTTTCTAGCAAGTTGAACTAACTTTTGGTTTGCTAGAACTTGCTCTTTAATTCCGTTATTTTGAATTTCTATATAATAGTCTTCTCCAAAAATATTTTTATGCCATAAAGCAATTTCTTCTGCTTTTTCATTTTCTCCATTTAAAAGTGCTTGATTTACTTCTCCAGCTAAACAAGCACTTAAACATATTAGTCCTTCACTATATTTTTCTAAAATCTCGTGATCTATTCTTGGTTTATAATAATATCCATCAATAAAACCTAAAGATACAAGTTTACTTAAGTTTTTGTAACCTTGATTATTTTTTGCCAGCAAAATTAAGTGATAATATTTGTTATCTATTCCAGGTTCTTTATCAAATCTTGACCTAAATGCAACATATACTTCACATCCTATAATAGGTTTTATTCCCTCATTTTTACATGCTTTGTAAAAATCAATAACGCCAAACATTACACCATGGTCAGTTAAAGCTATTGCATCCATACCTAGCTCTTTTGCACGAACAGGCAGGTCTTTTATTCTATTTGCACCATCTAATAAACTGTATTCACTATGTATGTGTAGATGAACAAAATCTCCCATAGTCTCACCTCTTTTATAGATACAATTCTATAATAGAAAACAAAAAAATGCAAGTAGCAACTTGCATTTTTAATATATTGTCACAGATGTTCCTGGTTTTATAGTTTGTAATATTTTAATCATATTTTCTTCTGAAACAGCAACACATCCACCTGTTGGTTTGTCTTCACCTCTCCAGCAGTGTAAGAAAATTGCATTTCCAGCATAAGGTGCTCCTGCTCTGTTATATCCTAAATCAAGTAAATAATTATAAACACCCGAATATTCTATAATATGTTCATCTTCAGAATAATCTGCATCTGGGGCATCACTACGTTTAATAAGTGTATTATATTTTTTACTATTTGAGCCAGTTGCACACCAATACATATCATCATCAACTTTAGTATAAGGCACACCACATCCAGGATCATCATTAATTCCATATGCTTCTCCAATTGTCCATGTACCTAAAGGTGTTTTTGTATCACCTTCTGATTGTTTTCCAGGTCCATTTTTACCAACAACAGCTGGACAATGAAAAACTGTTTCATACTTTCCATCTTTCGCTTGATAAATTGTAAGCTCTGCATGAAAATCTCCATTTATTGCTGTTTTTATTCCAATACGATATTCTCCATTTCTATCTTCAGAAATTTTTTGTCCAAATAAAGTATTTTCTACTTCTTCTTGTGATATAATATTTTTATACAATTTAAAATTTGAATAGTGCACTTTTAATGCAACTAAAGAACATATTAACGCAATAATTATAATAGAAAGTATAATAATAATTAAAACACTAACTTTATTGTTCATAAATATAACACCTTTCTAATTTTTATTCTTCTTCTGGAGCACCAACAGGACAACTTGCTGCACAACTACCACAAGATATACACATATCTTGATCAATTTCTGCTTTTTCATCTTCTCCAATTTTTATGCATCCAACTGGGCAAATATCTACACATGCTCCACATCCTAGACATGCTTCATTATTGATTTTATATGCCATATTCTTCACCTCCTTTTAATTATATTTCTATTCCTCCTTTAGCTCTAGGAACAACTGGAAGATTGACTCCAATAACTAATTAATTTAGCTTAGCATTTGATTCCTCTTCTTCAAGTCTTTCCAATTCTTCTAATTCAGCTTTATTAATTTGTTCTTCCTCATCAATTGCTTCTTTTTCAGAATCTTTAATTACTTTGATTTCACTTATATTATATTTTTTATGACTATAGTCTTCTCCATTTTTTATCTTTACTTTTATTCTTTCAGCTAAAGTTTCTACTTGTTCTATTTCTCCTTCTCCATCTGGAGTACTTACAATTGCACCAACATGAGGAAGTCTTTTAATTTTTTCCTGGTACACCTCATCTTCATATTTTAAACAGCACATTAATCTTCCACAGCAACCCGAAATTTTAGAAGGATTAAGTGATAAATTTTGGTCTTTTGCCATTTTAATAGAAACTGTTTCAAAATCACTTAAGAAAGAACAACAACATAGCTGCCTACCACAAACTCCGTTTCCTCCTAAGCGTTTGATTTCATCTCTAACTCCTATTTGTCGTAACTCAATTCTATTTTTATATTCAGCAGCAAGTTCTTTAACAAGTTCTCTAAAATCGACTCTTCCATCAGCTGTAAAATAAAATAATATTTTTGAATTATTAAATTTAAACTCAACATCTGTTAAATTCATTTTAAGATTTAGTTCTTTTATTTTAGAATTACAAAATTCAAAAGCTTCTTTTTCCTTTTTTTTGCAATCTTCATAGTGATTTTTATCCTTTAAATTTGCAAGTCTTAAAACCTTTTTTAATTCTTTTGGTATTTTGCTTTCCTCTAATGTTCTATTAGGAATTGCAACAATCCCAATTTCTTCTCCATCCTCTGTATCTACAATTACTAAATCATCTTTTTTTAATACTAAATACTGAGGATCAAAAAAGTATATTTTTCCTAACTTTCTAAATCTTATACCAACTATATTTTTCAATGTAATTCCTCCCATACTGTCATAATTAAGTTATCTATTGTCATATTATAATTACTATTTGCTCTTGCCCTTTTCTTGGTTTCTTCTACAATATTTATTGTATTTATATACCTTAAATCTTTTTGAGCTTTTTTATATAAAATTATATTAATATATTCTAATATATCATATTTATCTTCTTGCGATTTATATATAATATCAGCAATATTTAAAGTATCTATCAAATCTAAATGTTCAATATTATTAAATATTTTGTCAATTGCTAAATATAGTTCTTGTTTATCTTTTAGAACTATTGCTTTTCCTATACTACCATTTGCCGCTTCTATAATATTATCTGATATATTTTCTTGTGGAAAATTATCTAATAAAAACTTCTTAATATCTTTTTGTCCTATATCTTCAAATTTTATTGTAATACATCTTGATTTAATTGTACTTAAAAAATTTGATTCATTAGAGCCTATTAAAATTATTGTAGCAAAATCCGGCGGTTCTTCTAAAGTTTTAAGCAAACAATTTTGCGCTTCTTTTGTCATTAAATCCGCATCATCAACAATATATACTTTCTTTTCTGAAATAATAGGTGACTCAAAAACTTTTGCTTGCATTTGTCTTATTTGATCTATTTTTACATTTGATCCATCTGGTACAATTTCCTGAAAATCGGGATTATTACCAGAGTCAAATTCCAAACATGATTTACATTTATTACAATATTTTTCACTAGATTTACATAAAATCATTTTAGCAAATTCTCTAGCAATAAGCTTTTTACCAATACCAGATGTTCCAATAAACAAATAACTATGAGAGTATTTATTTGAATGAACAGAATTTAATAATTCTTGTTTTATCTTATCATTGCCAATAATATTGTCAAACAAACGCTCTCCCCTCCTTTAACACAGCAAGACGAAGTTTTTCATTTGTTTTCAATCTTGCCAAACAAGTTAAGTGGCCATATACGTATCCACACCTTACTTTCAATTTTTTCAAGCGGAATACATCCAAAGCATCTACTATCTGTACTTTGTGATCTATTGTCTCCCATAGCAAATACTGTGTTTTCAGGTACTATAATATCAGTATAATATCCTTTACCATTATCTGTTATAACACCAGGTTGTAAATATTGTTCTTCTAATTCTTTATCATTTACAAACACTTTACCATCTTCTATAATTATATGATCACCTGGTAAACCAATTACTCTTTTAATATAGCTAATTTTACCTATTTCTAAAACATTATATGTAAATCTTTTGAATAAATTAGTAGGTTCATTTTCATATCTTGCAATTACATTTTTTTGTAATTCTTCTTCTGAAAGAACTGATTTTGATGGTGCTTCAAAAGTGATAATATCGCCTTTTTGAGGCATCTTTTTTGTTGTTCTATTCCATCTATTAAGCCATAACCTTTGATTTTCTTTTAATGTTGGATACATTGATGGTTGTTTAACTATTGTAGGCGTTCCAATATAATATCTAAAAAGAATTGCAATAATAAGAGCAATTAATATACAAATTATCCATTCTAAAATATCCTTAAATCTATTAATTTTTTCTTTATCCAATGTTTCTTCCTCCACTATTTCTTACACAATTGCATTATCAATATTTGGCACAACTTGTTTCTTTCTTGAAACAACACCTTTTAAGAATGCTGTATTATTTTCTAATTTTATATTAAATGCTTTTTCAGCAATTTCTTGTTTTCCAAGAACAATAAATTGTGAGTTATTTTCTATAATATCAGTAATCATTAGTACAAATAAATCAATTGAATTTGATTGCATAAAGCTATTCATAGCACTTTCAATTTTCTCTTTATCTTTCATAACATCTTCGATTGATGCAGTATTAACCTGTGCTACTTGATATTTTAAGCCATTTGTTGTAAATGGTTTTGAATCTATATTGATTAGTTCATCTGGAGTAAAATCACTTAAGTCTGTTCCTGCTTTAAGCATTGCTAAGCCATATGTATTTAGATCAACACCCGCAATTTCAGCAAGTTCATTTGCTACTTCTTTATCTTTATCAGTACATGTAGGAGATTTTAAAAGTAATGTGTCTGAAATAATTGCGCTAAGCATTAAACCAGCAGTTATTTTATCCATCTGAAAGCCACTAACTTTAAACATTTCTCTTAAGATTGTAGCAGTAGATCCAACAGGCATAGCTAAATAGAATAAAGGTTCATGTGTTTCAAAATCAGAAATTTTGTGATGATCAACAACTCTAATAATTTTAGCTTTTTCAATTCCCTTTACAGATTGTGAAAAAGCATTATGATCAACCATCATTACTGATGTTCCTTCTTCAATTTCTTCTAATAATTCAGGTTCTTTAACGCCAAAATAATCTAAAGCATATTTAGTTTCTTTATTAATATTTCCTAATTTATATGCTTTAGTATGATAGACACCTAAGGTTTTTTCTAATCCTTCTAATATCAAACTAGACATGATTGTATCTGTATCTGGATTTTTATGTCCAAAAATTTTTACTTCTTCCATTTTTTAATTCCTTTCGTTCTTTATTTTCATTGTACATTATATCACAAATTTTATTTATTTCAATAAATATTTGTAAATAATCTTTTATTCACATTTCTTCAATTCTTCAAAAATCAGATTTTTATCCATATTTTGTCCTATAAATACAAGCTTTGTAACTCTATCTCCAACTTCATCATCCCAATCTTTCAAAATCTCAGGATTATGCTTAATCATTTGGTCTAATTCTTCTTTTGGTGCAGTGGCTAGCCAATATCCCGCTTCTGAAAGTGAAAGTTGTTTTCCTGCTTGTTCAAATAAATAGCTCATTTCATCATCTTGCTTAAACCAAACTAACCCTTTACATCTAATTACATTTTTAGGAAGATTTTTAGCAAATTCATCAAATTTTGCTTCATCAACAGGTTTTCTTGATGAATATACAAATGTTGATATTCCGTATTCTTCAGCTTCTCCTTCATCATTATGATGGTGGTGATGATGGTGATGTTCATGATGATGATCATCATCATGCTGGTCATGATTTTCGTGAGGGTAGTGCTTATGTTCTTCATCCTCATTATGTTCATGATATTCTTCACCATCTTCGTCTTTTTCGATTTCTTTAATCCATCCTGCTGAATTAGCAACTTTCTCAAAATCAAAATTATTAGTATCAATTATTTCTCCAACATCAACTTTAGCATAATTTGTTTCAATTATTTTAGCTGTTGGTTGAAGTTCTCTAATTATTAATTTAATTCTTTTCAAATCTTCTGACTCTATATCATCAACCTTATTCAGTACAATAGTATTGCAAAATTCTATTTGTTGAATTAAAAGATTTTCTATATCTTCTTCTTCAATATCATCTTTTACTAAATAATCTCCACAACCAAATTCTGTAGCTAATCTTAGTGCATCAACTACAGTAACTACGTTATCTAATCTGCAAATCTTTGGTAAACCATATTGGTCTGTAGATTCAGATAAAGCCATAATTGTTTGTGCAATTGGTAATGGTTCACATATTCCACTTGCTTCTATTAAAATATAATCAAATTTTTTAGTTTTTAGAATATCTACAATTTGATTCATTAAATCAGCTTTTAATGTACAGCAAATACACCCATTAGAAAGTGGAACAACATTGCCTTTATCTTCTTCTTTAATAAATCCACCATCTTTTATTAATTTTTCATCTATATTTACCTCTCCTATGTCATTTACAATTACAGCAACTTTATATCCTTCTTGATTGTTTAATACATGATTTAAAAGAGTAGTTTTACCTGCTCCTAAATATCCAGTTAATACTGTAATTGGTACTATTTTATGTTCCATTTTTAATTGATTCCTTTCTCTATTTCAAATTTTTTTGTATTATTATTATTAAGAATTGCTATAAAAGTTGAAACTATGCTTATAAAATTTGCCATAGCTCCAGTATAAGATTTTACAAATATATTATAGATTAACCATAATACATTTGTAAATATCCCAATATATCTAACTGTTTTTACATCTCCATTCCAACAAAATACTGTATAAATCATTGCTGCAAGAAGAGAAAAAACAGATATAAAACCTTCATATGTAATAACTATCAAGACTATGTATAATAAAACAAATATATTAAGCATTGTTTTAGATTTCAAAAAACTATATTTTTCTTGTTTTACCATCGATAAATCACGAAATATAGCAATTATTTTTGTTGCAACTCCACTATCTGCATTTAAAATTAAATAATGTATCAAATTTAATATATTAGATATTAGTGTATTTTTAAAAATCTTTTCTTTTTCTTTTTTATGAAATGCAATTAATGAAATAATAAATGCTATAAATCCAATTGCATTTGCAATTATTACTTTAGTTTCCATGCTTTAAATCCTTTTTATTTAGATGTCTATCTTATTTTATTGTCATTTATTGTGTTGTAAAAGAATTAAATTTTGACAAGGCAAAAACTTACGCAAAAAGCGGAGCATACTTTGTGTATGTGAGCATTTTTAAGTAAGTTTTTAACACAGTCAGAATTGTAATTATTTTACAACTTCAAAGTATACTATTCTTCCACCAACTATTGTATACACAACCTTTCCCTTCATTTTCTCATCTATAAAAGGTGAATTTTTTGATTTAGATACTACCATATCTTTTGTATAAATATATTCTTTATTTGGATCAAATATTGTTAAATCTGCATCATAGCCTACTTCAATTGTTCCTTTTGTTTTTAAACCTAATAGTTCAGCTGGTCTATAAGATGTTAGTCTAACTAAATCATCATATGTTAAAGCTCCTGTATCAATCAAATTCATTATTTCACATGATAAAGCTGTTTCAAATCCTATAATTCCATTAGGTGCTGTAGCTAATCCTTTTGCCTTTTCTTCTTCTGCATGTGGTGCATGGTCAGTAATAATTGCATCTATTGTTCCTTCTTTTAGACCTTCTATAATTGCAAGTCTATCTTTTTCTGTTCTTAAAGGCGGATTCATTTTTGCATTTACACCTTTTTCTAATACTTTTTCTACTGTTAAAGAAAAATAATGTGGACATGTTTCGCAAGTAACATTTACTCCTCTTTTTTTAGCATCTCTAATCATATTTTTTGAAGTAGATGTACTAATATGACAAATATGTGCATGAATATTGTTTGTTTCTGCTAAAACTATATCACGAGCTGCCATAATTTCTTCAGCTTCAGGTAATACACCTTCAACCCCTAGCTGTTCTGCTATTGGCCCCGCATTTATTGCACCACTTGCAACTGACTTTTCTTCACAATGAGCTGATGTAAATGAACCAACCTCATTTGCTTTTATCATTCCCTCTCTCATAATTCTAGAATTTACAACAGGTATTCCGTCATCAGAAAAGGCAATTGCTCCGGCTTCTTTCATTGCTTTAAAATCAACCAATTCTTCTCCTTTTTCACCTTTTGTTATCGAAGAAAATGGTAATATATTACATAAATTAGCTTCATTTGCTTTATCTATAATATATTTTAAAGTTTCTACATTATCTGGAACTGGTTTTGTATTCGGCATAGGACAAATAGTTGTAAACCCACCTGCAACAGCACTTTTAGCTCCTGTTAATATAGTTTCTTTATGCTCAAATCCAGGTTCACGTAAATGACAATGCATATCTATCATTCCAGGAATAATAACAAATCCACTACAATCAATATCTTTATCTGCCACATCGCTTAAACGCTCTCCTACTTTAGATATTTTTTCATCTTCAATCAATATGTCCATTATTCCATCTAGTTTATTTTTATGATCAACTACTCTAGCATTTTTTAATAAAATCTTCATTATTTTACTCTCCTTTTTATATTTTTTCTAATTATATATTTTTTTTATTGCAATTGCAAGAGAATTTTCTGATTTTTAAAAGAATATACAGCCCACCGCAAAGTTGCGACTATAATATAGCTGTAAAATGTAAAAATGGTTTACATTAAAAAAGAGATACCTTGAATATTTGGTATCTCTGTATTCTAAAATCCTAAATATGGTGCTATTAGTGGGTAAACTTTCATTTTTGTTAAATTTGTATATAATTTTAACATATCAGATTGTGACAAATTGTTAATATCAACACTATTTAACACATTTACGTTTTCTAAATCAATATCTTGTGAAATACTTACTTCTAATTTTAATGATACTTTTCCTACATCTGGTATATTTTCCACTACTACTGAAATGGCTTTTGTTTCATCATCTTTATCTTCGATTTTGATTGTTCCTTTCAAGGCTTCAGCAGTAATTGGCATTCCTTTTTCTTCTGATTTAATATCTAGTGAAAAATCATAGTTCATTTCATCTATTTCATTAATAGCAAATTTTAACTCTTCGTTTTCAGAAATAATGATTCTAGTTTCAACTTTTTTTGCTTTAGTTGAAAAACCTTTAGTGAAAATAGATATTTCTATACTATATGTGTCATATGTATTATCAAACTCTTGAACAGTTTTTAAAGTCTTTTCATAGCTTTCTTTAAGTTTTTTTGGATTTTTAAAACAATTTAAATATTTTTCATTGTCTTTTAATGATGTTATAACATTAATATAAATGTTTCGTAGTTCAGCTACAGTAAACTTCATTGTATTTTTTGTCATTCCATCTACTGTTTCTTTTGAAAAATATTCATCTTTTAAATTTTCAAAAATTGTATCTTTAATGATTTTATCTGATATTTTTTTATTAATGTTTTCATAATTACTACTATCAACATCAAAAATATCATCAATATCAAATTCATCAGTAGTTTCTGACATATCAACTTTGAAATATTTATCAAATAAATCTTTAACATAAAAATATGCATTTTGATCACCAGCTTGAAAAAATGCATTAGCTTGTAATAATTCTTGATTTTTGTAATCCACATTAGCTCCTACTAATGCTTTTTTGGCTTCAAAATCAGCTTGTATATTAAATTTAATTTTTCCATCATTTACAATATTTGCAATTTGTGTATATTCACTATTTGTAGTTTCAATATTTCCACTTAATGTAAGTGTAGTATTAAATTTTTCAATTTCTTTATTTGATTTAAAATCAGGCTCAACCAAAAAAGAATTAATTTTAGCAGTAAAAATATATTTAGGTGATGTAATCTTTACCAAATAAAATATACCTCCCGCAATTGCTAATAATAGTATAATTACTATTGCAATAATCAAGCCTTTATTGCTACTTTTTTCTTTTTCCATCTTAAATTCCTCCTTTTATTTTTTAATAATTATATAATTTATCCAAGTCTTTGTCAATAAAAAGCAATCAAATTCAATTAAATGTCATATTGACATTGATAATATAATATTATATAGTATATGAACAAAGGAGGAGTTATGCCTAAGAAAAAAATTTTATTTTATATTACTTATATATTATCATTTGTTGTTCTTGGATTACTTGTAAGTCTTTTTTTCAAACAATTAATACCAATAGTTCATTCATATAATTGCATGAAAAAAGATTTTGAAAATGAACTAGCATCACCTTTTTCAGTAAATAAAATCGTGTATTTTAGCACAGCAAATGCAGAAAGTACTATTAATCAAAATTCATCTTTTAACATAAATAATTTATATCAAATCACTGATATAGCTATATTTATAAATAATAATGCAAATGGAAATTTTACAAATAAAAATATATTAAAAAAAGTAACTTTATCAGATATAGAATATAGTTTAGCCCCGAATATTGGTGAACCTAACTTATATTATAAGAATTTAAACGATTTTGCAAAAAATATTTTTGATATTAATCATAAAATAGATAAAACAATTGAATTTGAAACCACATCTGAAAGTGAGATTGATTTTAATTCTCCTGTTTTATACAACAATGCTGCCAACCCTATAACTTTAAGTTATGTAAATTCAAATATCATAACAAATTACACCTTATCAGATACTATTTCAAATTTATCCTATGATGGTAATTTATTAAAAGCATGTAACATTACTTTAAACTCTATTGCTTGTAAAATTGCATTTAATATGATTATTGAAAACAATTTAAGTGAAAAATATAATTGTCCTATGGTCTTAACTATGCCTTTATCTACTGAAAATTCAACTATTTATGATGGAAAACTTGTTTTAACTGATAATGTAGATTATAGATTTATTAAAACTAACTGGCCATAACTGTTCAATAGAAATAAAAATCTGAAGAAAAAATAAATGTAGGGGCGATTTTAATCGCCCGCAAAATTGCATATTTTTAAACGGGCGATTAAAATCGCCCCTACATTCTTAAAACAAATTTTTTATGTATCATCGAACAGTAAAATTTAAACTACAAATAATAATATACATAAAAACTGTAATAAACTTCCTGCAAAAATGAATAAATGAAAAATTGAATGCATATATTTTTTCTTTTTACCTATACCATAAAAAATTGCGCCAATTGTATATACAATTCCACCACCTAATAGTAATGAAAATCCTGTCCATCCAAGTTTTTCTATTACTACATTTATTCTAAAAATAATACACCAGCCCATAATTAAATAACAAATCATTGAGAATACTTTGAAATTTTTTAAATCTATTGCATTTAGCACTATTCCTAAAACTGCAAGTCCCCATATAATTCCAAAAATCCCCCATCCAAGAGCAGTATTGTATTCTCTTAATGTACACAAAGCAAAAGGAGTATAAGATCCAGCAATTAATAAAAATATAGAACAATGGTCTAGTACTTGAAATACTTTTTTTGCAGTTGTATTAGGTCTCAAACCATGATATATACTACTCATTGTATATAATAAAACCATTGTTATTCCATATATTATACTTGAAATAACTCCATAGACATTATGATGGATTGCAGCAAATATTATGCATAATACAAGTGCTATAACACCTAATGCACCACCTACAATATGTGTTGTCATATTAAAAATTTCTTCTCCTTTTGTATATACTGGTAATTCTCTATCTACTAATTTAGTTCTTCTCATAAAAATCCTCTCTTTCTTTTGAATATTTATATAGTTTTGTATACTATATCATATAGTTTGTAAAAATGCAAGAATTCTCCATATATTTTTTTTTATTTAAAACCTAATAAAACAATAATAATTGTATAGAATCTGTAGGGGCGATTTTAATCGCCCGTTTATCATAATTGCGGGCGATTAAAATCGCCCCTACATTTCAAATCTTGGTAAGAATTATAATATCTATTATATTGCAGGCGATTAAAATTGCTTCTAGCCTGTATTCACCCCAATAACACCTCCAAATATTCCCCCTATCAATCCAACTATAATCATGATAGCCGAAATCCAATTTATACTAAAACTTGAGTTTACTAAACTTGAAATTAAATATAACAGTAATATGTAACTTGCTCCTATAATTCCTCCACTTATCATCCCATTTTTATGTAGTTTTCTTGTTCCTAAAGAACTTCCAATTAAAATACTTACTCCTGTAATTGTTATAATCACAGGTCTTATAGTTTGTTCTGATAAAGATGTGTAAACAAGTAAAACAGAGTAAATAATTAGCATACATAATGTAAACAAAAATGATATAAGTATTCCTCTTAATATACAAATTGACTGTTTGTTACTTTTAAAAAAACTCATGAATATAATTCCTTTCATAAATTAACATTTAAAATAAGAACTTAGATGTTTAATCTAAGCTCTTATTAATATATTCATTATTATTTTATTTATTACTATTTATTATTTCTTCAAGTTCTTTTTTACATTGTTCTAAGTTTTTAAAAACAATTCCATGAATACCAAGTTCATTTGCAGTTTTAATATTATTTGGATTATCATCTATAAATATAGATTCATTAGGGATTAAATCATATTTATTTAACAATGTAGTAAAATTATTAGTATTTGGTTTATTTGAACCAACTTCAAATGAATAAGTAGCACCATCTGCAACTTGAAAAACATCTGATAGAGTAATATCATAGTCATAGCATTCCTTTGATAAATCTGAAAGAATATATACATTAAATCTTTTATTTTTTATTTCTTTAAAAAACTTTTCTTCTTCTTTTTTTATAGTTAAAATACTTTTCCAATTTCCACTTTCTAATTCATCAATTTGCGTAGCGTACTCAGGAATTCTTTCTTTTATCTGGTTTTTAATTTCTTTAAATGTACCCATTGGTTTTGTTGCAAGTCCCATCCACTCTTTTCCAAAAAATACTTCTTTAACTAGTAACTCTGTAGTTTTATTATCATATCCAAATTCCTTTATATAGCTTTTTGGATTATAATCAAATATTACTCCACCTAAATCAAATATAATGTTTTTTATCATAAAAAGTCTCCTTTATTGATATTGATCTAAAGGTATTATTTTTGCATATTTTTCTTTAGGAAATTCTTCATCATATTCAATATCTGAAAACAATTCTGGCATATCTTCTTTAAATTTTAATAGTAATGGAATAAATACTTGTCGAGCTGATGGATGACCATAAGAAGCAGAACAATGTCTCCTTAATATATATCTCCATTCCCTAATATTACATGTCATATTCATTTCTCCAATTGTAGAAAGAGAAAGTATCATTCTTAATTGGTCTGGTTTTCCTCCCATATTTGACATTTTAACATAGCTTTCCTCAATTGTTTTCATGCATTTTTCCCATTCTTCATATAATTTTGTCCCTTTTTCAAAATGTGGTTGTTTTATTATTCTTAATTGATTTTCATATTTGTCTTTTCCATAATTACAATATCTTGTACTCTCATTAGAAAAACTTGCAAGTCTATGCCCTGGAATGTCCTGCATTAAACTTAAGTCTCCAAATACTTTTACTGAAATTTTTTCATGTTCAATAACAGATTCGTGTCCGCTTTTTATGCAATTTGTAATTATTCTTTTGTAACTATCTTCAGAAATATTAGCTTCAGACTTATAACAAGTTCTAGCAGCTTTTTCTATATTTTTCATTATTTTCATTCCATCATATTTTTCTATATAAACAGCTGGATCAAATATTCTCATTATTTTATCTCCTTTTAATTAAATTTTAGTTAATCTTGAATTTATTAAAGAAATACACTTATATGATTTGAAGTGGTAGTATTTTTGCATATTTTTCTTTTGGAAATTCAGTATCATATTCAATATCAGCAAATAATTCTGGCATATCTTGTTTAAACTTAACAAGAACAGGAATTAACAATTGTCTTATTGCTGGATGGGCATGAAATGTTGTTCTTAAACTAAACAAATGTCTCCACTCTCTAATATTACAAGTTACATTCATTTCTAAAGCAGCTGAATAAGGAATAATCATTCTTAATTGTTCTTCTGTAGCCCCTTCTCTTTTCATTATTTGAAAGCTTTCTTCTAATTTTTTCACACATTTTTCCCATTCATAATAGAAATCTGTTTGTTCTTCTATATTTACAGGTTTGATTAATTTTAATTCACTTTCATATTTTAAGTTTTTAATACTTTCAACTGAAAAAGTGGCATATCTGTGTCTTTCTAAATCCTTATATACACCACTATCACCAATCATTTTTATGGTAATAGTTTTATGTTCTAAAATAGAACTATGATCACTTTTAATACATTTTAAAAGTAAATCTTTATAGTTATCTTTAGAAATATCAAATTCATAATTGTAACAAGTGCTTGCCATATTAGCTAAAAACTTCATTATTTCTTCTCCATCATAATTTTCAACATAAACAACTGGATCAATTAATTTCATTTCATTTCCTCCTCACAATTTTCTTTACTATATCAAAACTTAAAATTAATTACAAGAGATTTTTAATATTTTATTTTCTAAATTTTCATCTGATTGATAAGATACTTTAACATAATTGCTTGTATACCCTGTCCAAACTCCATCTTTTTGTTCTTCAAATAATACTTCTTGAGATTTAGAAAAATAAAATTTGTTATATTCTTCTTGATTTTTGTCTGATAGTTCTATTAATTTTTGACTTCTTTCTTCTTTAATATTACCATCAACTTGATTTGGCATTTTAGAAGCAGGAGTTCCTTCTCTTGGAGAATATTTAAATATATGCATTTTGTAAAATTTGATTTCTTTTAAAAATTTATAAGTTTTTTCAAATTCTTCTTCTGTTTCTCCAGGAAAACCAACTATTATATCTGTAGTTAAATTTACATCTTTAAATGCTTTTCTTAATCTATCTACTACCTGTCTAAATTCACTTGTTGTATACTTTCTATTCATTCTTTTTAAAGTTTCATCACATCCACTTTGTAAAGACAAATGAAAATGATTACAGATTTTATCTAATTTAGAAAGCCTTTTAGTAAATTCATCAGTAATAAGGCTTGGCTCTAATGAACCTAATCTGATTCTTTTAATTCCATCTATTTTATTTAACTCTTCTAATAAATCAATCATTCTATAATTATCAGTAAAATCTAATCCATAAGATGCAATATGAATTCCTGTAATTACAATCTCTTGAATTCCCTTTTTAGCAATCTCTTTGACTTCTTTAATTATGTTTTCTTTATTCCTGCTTCTTACTCTACCTCTTGCATAAGGAATTAAACAATATGTACAAAAATTATTACAACCATCTTGAATTTTAATTGTTGCTCTTGTTTTTTCTGTAAATGTAACTAGTCCCATTTCTGAAAAATCTTTTTCTTTGTTTACATCAATAATTTCATTAATCATCTCATTTTGATTTATATAGTTTTCTACAATTTGAACAATGTCTTTTTTTTCAGAATTTCCAATACTTATATCAATCTCTTCAATACTATCCACTTTATCTTTTGCAACTTGTACATAACAACCACAAGCTACAACTACTGCATTTGGATTTTCATCCTTAGCTTTTCTTAAAAGCTGTCTAGATTTCCTATCTGCAATATTTGTAACTGTACATGTGTTTACTATTATGATATCAGGATTATCTTCTATATCACATATTTCATAATTATTCTCTATAAATTTTTGTGCCATTGCATTTGATTCATATTGATTAACTTTACAGCCTAAAGTTACAAATGCGACATTCTTTACATTTTCCATATTTTGAAATATTCCCTTCATATATACACTTAAACTCAACTATTTTATATATTTAATTAATCTAACAAAATCTATGTAATTCAGAGCATATTCTACCATATTTCATATAAAAAAACAAGAATTATTATAAAACACAAAAAAGCGAGCCCTGTCTTTTGAACAGGACCCGCTTCTTTTGAAAGTTTCAGACTACTCGCTTTCGCTTTCGTCTTTCTCTTCCTCTTCTTCAGAGTTTGCTTTGGGTGCCGTTACCGTTTTTGTGTTTTTTATCAAACACTCTGTACCGTCACAAACGTTTCTGTAGTTGCATTTTATGCATTTTATGCACTTCATGGACTCCTCCTGGTGCTTACTCGGACCTTATAAGGTCCGGTGGTTCCGCTTGAAAAAGCGGAAAACTACGTTACTTATATATTATTATACCACAAATTACGAAAAAATCAATACTTTATGCAAAATATACTTCCATAATTTTACAAATATAAGACTATTTTAAGTTTTCTTTAACAATTATTTATACATTCTATAGGTTCTCTGTACTAATATCTTCTGCCTTAATCGTTATCAATGCTTTTTTAGATTTCTTGTCTTTAGTATTACTTGCATGTTTTATAATTGATTTTTCATACACA
The DNA here is from genome assembly GCA_947306755.1 of uncultured Clostridia bacterium. GTDB lineage: Bacteria > Bacillota > Clostridia > TANB77 > CAG-508 > CAG-269. The sequence goes on from CAMZHI010000022.1 coordinate 17,614, forward strand.
TTTCTTACAAATCTTGCATTACCAAAGTTTTTAGTGCCTTTGTTTTCTTCAATTATTTTTTTAACCTTTTCTTCTGCATCTTTTGAAACAACAAATCCTGCTTTTGTCATCATTTGATTAAATATTTGCCAAAGCTCATCTACTGTGTAATCCTCAAATTCAACAGTATAACCTATTCTAGAAACTATACCTGAGTTTAGATTTAGGAAATCTTGCATTTCTTTTGTGTAACCAGCAAAAATTACCACTAAATTATCTCTATTGTTTTCCATACCTTGAATTAAAGTTGCAACAGCTTCTTCATTAAAAGAATTTCCTTCTCCCTTTCCTGATGCAAGCGAATATGCTTCGTCAATAAACAAAACTCCACCTAATGCTTTTTGAAGAACATTTGCAGTTTTAATTGATGTTTGTCCAACATATTCGGCAACTAAATCTTTACTAGTAACTTCTAATAATTTGTCTTGTTTAATATATTTCAAATTATATAAAATCTTAGATACAATTCTTGCAACAGTTGTTTTTCCTGTTCCAGGATTACCTAGAAATACCATATGTAAATTAATAGATTTAATATTTAAAATATCTTTTGATTTTTCTTTTAAAGATATTAAATCAACTAATTCACGAAGCATTTTTTTAACTTTTTGTAAACCAACTAAACTATCTAATTCTTCAAAAATCTCATCTATAGTTTTATTCTGTTCATAATCAGGTACTTGTTTATTAAAGCTAATTTTTTGTACTAAACTATCTCTATAATCAGGATAATTTGATTCTGTTTTAGGTAATGTATTTGAAATATAATCAAGAAGCTTTATTTGAATATCTTCTGTAACTGTACTATTTTTATTTAATATTTCAAGAATTTCATTATATGCTTCTTGAACATCTGGAGTTCTTCCAATTATATTAAATTCAGCAAATTCACCTTTTATTTTATCAGAACTTAAGAAAAGATCATTTAATTCATCCTTATTTTGAGCATAAAGTATTGTTAAATATTTATTCTCATTTTCAGAGATACTTTCTTCAAGTTTATTGATAATTTTAGCTTTATCATTTAAATCTTTTGAATATAACCCATTAAAATTATTAAATGCAATAATGTTATTATCAGAACTGTATATTTTTGCTATATCCTCTGCATTTTGAATATCATAGCATGAAATAATTCCTATATCTCCTTTTGGAAGATATTCAAAAAAGTTTATTGAATCATTTAAAACTCTTAATACTCCTTCAAAAGTTTCTTTATTATTAGCATAAATATTCATATTAAAAGATATAAATTGCTTTTCAATTTTTTCGTTATATTTTCTAATATATTCAACTATTTTCTTTAAGGTATTTTTAGATTCTTCTTCAATATAGAGCTCATCAATCTTTTTAAATATTTCTTCCATAAATTTGTCTTTATCTACTGTTGGAATTTCTATTCTTTCAGGTTCTTCTTGAGATATTTGAATAGATGGAATATTTTCTTCTAATTCTTCTACATCAATTCCTTTTAGATTTTTAATATCATTTCTTAATTTTTCATTTTCTTTTTCAATTTTACCTATGCCAAAAAAATCATCATACATACCTTTAAAAAAATCATCTTTTTTCATAAATACTTTTCACCTCTATACAATTTTATACTAAAAGCCCTGCAGACGTGATTAATATATATTTTTCTTATAAGGCTTGGTGTCGAAATCTTTATGTACCTAGAATTTTTCTTCGAAAAATTCAGCTACAATGTCGATTTCTCCAGTCGCCCTTCGCTTCGCTCCGGTTGGTCGTCTTACGCGCCTTATTTAAAAAATATATATTAATCACTGCGCGGGCTTATAATTTGTAATTTACATAGTAAAGTTTTTATTGTAATTTTTCTAACATCTCCTTATACTTTTCAAGTTTAGCTTTTTCTTCATCAATTTTTGCTTGTGGAGCTTTATTTACAAAGCCAGGATTAGATAGCATTTTTTCGCATCTTTCAATTTCGAATTTAATTTTTTCTATCTCTTCTGCTTTTCTTTTTGCTTCTTCTTCTAAATCTACTAATCCTTCAAGTGGCATGTATAGTTCTATTCCGTCTCTTACAATACTAACAGCATTTTCTGCAATTCCTGTTTTATCACTTTGAAGTTTTAAGCCACTTCCAAATCCAAGTTTTGTAATAAAATCTTTAGATTCTTCAATTTCTTTTTTATATTTTGTTGTTACAAAAATTAATTCTACTTTTTTACTTGGATGAACATTCATTTTAGCACGAATGTTTCTTATTTCAACTATAATATCTTTCATAGTTTCAATAAAATCATTTTTTTCATCATAATTAACTCTTTGTCTTGTTTTTGGCCAGTGTGAAATCATTAAAGCATTATCATCATAATTAACAAGATTTGAGTAAATTTTAGATGTAATAAATGGCATAAATGGATGTAATAATTTTAAGCTGTCACCTAAAACATAGTTTAATACAAAACTTACTTGTATCTTTTCTTCTTTATTATCACTATAAATCCTTGATTTTACAATTTCAATATACCAATCACAAAATTCATTCCATATAAAATTATATATATTATCTAAAGCAATACCTAAATCATAGTCTTCTATATTTTTAGTAACTGTTTTTATTAGATTATCTAATTTATTAATAATCCATCTATCTTCAATTTTTAGATATTCTGATTTGTATATTTTTGTTTGGTCATCTTTGGCTTTATTTGCAAATTCCATAATTTCTTCTTTTGAAACTAGATTTGTAATAACAAATTTAGCAGCATTCCAAATCTTATTTGCAAAATTTGAAGCTTGATCTAACTTTTCTGGCATGTATTTTATATCATTTCCCATAGTTGTACCAGATATTACTGAAAATCTTAAGGAATCGGCTCCATACTCTTCTATCACTTCTAATGGATCAACACCATTTCCCAATGTTTTAGACATTTTTCTTCCTAAACTATCGCGAATAATTCCATGGATTAAAACATCTTTAAATGGCTCTATTCCTGTAAATTCTAAGCCTTGAGTCATCATTCTTGATACCCAGAAAGTTATTATATCAAACCCTGTAACTAAAACATTTGTAGGATAAAATCTCTTATAATCTTCATTTTCTGTATTTGGCCAACCTAGTGTTGAAAATGGCCATAATGCTGAACTAAACCAGGTGTCTAGTGTATCTTCGTCTTGATGTAAATTGCTAGATCCACATTTAGAGCATTTTTCAGGTGCTGTTTTTGCAACATTTATTTCTCCACATTCTTCACAATAATATGCTGGAATTCTATGTCCCCACCATAATTGACGTGATATACACCAATCTTGAATATTGTCTAACCAGTTAAAGTATTGTTTTTCATATCTTTTTGGAACAAATCTTGTTTTATCTTGTCTTACACTATCAGCTGCTCTTTTAGCTAAGTCTTTCATTGAAACAAACCATTGCATTGAAACTTTTGGCTCTATTGTTGATTTACATCTTTCACATTTTGCAACATTATGAGTGTAATTTTCTGTTTTAACAAGGTTTCCGGATTTTTCAAGCATTTCTACTATTCTTTTTCTAGCATCAATTAATTCCATTCCTTTTAATTCAGGAACTAAATTGCCCATTTTATAATTTTCATCAAATACTTCTATAATTTCTAAATTGTGTTTTAATCCAGCTTGATAGTCATTCATATCATGTGCAGGAGTGATTTTAACACAACCTGTTCCAAATTCTTTTTCAACAAATTCATCAGCAATAATTGGAATTTCTTTGTTCATTATTGGAAGAATACATTTTTTTCCAACAATTGATTTATATCTTTCATCATCTGGGTGAACAGCAACTGCAGTATCTCCAAGCATTGTTTCAGGTCTTGTTGTTGCAACTTCAACATATTTTCCTGGTTCTCCTACAATTTCATACCTAATATGCCATAAATGTGATGGCTCTTCTTTATATTCAACCTCTGCATCTGAAATTGTAGTCTTACAGCTTGGGCAATAATTTACCATTCTTGTTCCTTTATATATTAGTCCTTTGTTATATAGAGAAACAAATTGCTCTAAAACTGCATCTGACAGCCCCTCATCCATTGTAAATCTATTTCTTGACCAATCACAAGAACATCCAAGTTTACGTTGTTGTTCTTGAATAATTCCACCATATTTATGAGTCCAATCCCAAGTTTCTTCAAGGAATTTTTCTCTACCTAAATCTTGTTTTGTTTTGCCTTCTGATTTTAATTTTTGAACAACTTTCATCTCTGTAGATATAGCTGCATGATCACTACCTGGAAGCCATAAACAATCATATCCTCTCATTCTTTTATATCTAATTAATATGTCTTGAATTGTATCATCTAAAGCATGTCCCATATGTAATTTACCTGTTACATTTGGTGGTGGCATCATAATACAGTATGGCTCTTTATTCTCATCCATACTTGGTTTAAAATAACCTTTTTCTTCCCACTCTTTATATAATTCATCTTCAAAATCCTTTGGATTATATTTTCCTTCTAACATAAAATCAACTCCTATTATTTATTCTTAAAGATGTGTCTATTATACAATTAAATCGGCTTTTTTTCAACTGTTTTTTTGAAAATCATTATCCTATAACATACAAAAAGTTAACATTCACAGCTATATTAAGGTCGCAACTTTGCTGTGCATTGTAACTACAAAAAGATATAGATTTTAGCAATCTATATCTTATAAAAACTTTTTTTAAAACATTTTTATCTACTATCATCTGTTTCTAAAGCATCTCCAGTTGGTCCCACTGGACCTTGAACACCTTTATTTAATTTCTGTTGCAATTTATAATTATGATAACAAGCATCAAGTATCCATATCTGTAATGATCCTCCTTTATCTGCTTGGAGGTATTCTGCATAATCCTGATACATACCGTATTGTTTTTAAAATGAATAAAAAGCAATAACTTCTATATTGATTAAATTTTTCACTTGTATTATTTAATAACTGTTCTGGTTTATATCTTTTGCCTGGTTCAGTTTCTAAAGAATCAGCTATATACTCAATAAACCAAGTGTTAGGATGATCTATTATATATTTAGAAATTTGTTTGAATTGTCTAATATGATCATCATTATCCCCATCTGTTCCTATTCTTATTCCAATGTTTTTCTTCTTAATATAAGTATTCATAAGATTATTCAAATTTTCAAGAACTTCTTTATGTTTTTCATAACCATTTTCTGCATCTTCATTACCAGTTGGAAAACCGTTCAGATTTAAATATATTAATAAAATATCCCCATTTATTTTCAGATAAACTATATTGTGTTGGTTGTTGCTTATTATTTGTCATATTTTTTCTCCTTGTATATTATTTTTAATCAACTATTCCTTCGAAATTTCCTCTTCCTTCAGGTGCATATGTATCTTTCCATATCATTTCTTCAGAAATACTACTCACTCCTGTATTAATGTTATCAACTAAATCGTCTCCCGTTTTTATAGCTTCATCAACAAGATTAGTTTGTAATTCAATTGCTTCTTCTGGAATATAAGAGAAATCCATATCAGGAATATCCTCATCTATTTTTGAAATCTCAGTAGATATAGGAGTAGATATTTTATAACTAATAACATCACCTGAAATAATTATAAGTGAATTAACAGCTATATCTCTTGCTAATTTTTTCAATACTTCGGGATTTTTTAAATCACTAAAATAATCTATGCCATCAATTTCTGACATAACTTTGTTTTGAGCATATACTCCAGTTACATATGCTCCTGTATTAGCCGCTACTTTTGCACCTGTTAATATTGAATTGCCTAATGCACCTTGAAGTGAAGTAATCCCAGATCCAAGTCCATATGTAATCGTATCAGCACCTGCAACAATAAATCCCTCAGTATTTGAATAATCCAATCCATTTTTTATTTGTTCTAAATTAGTTGGCTCTATTGATTCTCTTGCAAAATATCCTTCAGCAGTTTCAGCATCTCTTTTTAAAGCATGCATAGCTATAGCAGTAGGAATAGCAATAGGAGCTTCTGCAACATAGGCTGCAACTATTGGTGAAACTTCTCCGAGCTGTTTGAGAAAAATCACCAATCATTTTTCCAGATTTTCCAGTATAGTTAGTTTTATACTTTTTGTTTATACGTGCAATATCTTTATTATAGTTATCATCTGGATTTATAAAAGAGTTTTTTATTCTTTTAGTAAATGAATTATTAGCTCTTGAATAAAGTAGTGGATTTATATGTTCTTCTCTAAATTGTGCACTTAATTTTTTTTGTTGTTTTATATAATCTTCTGATACACCACTTTTACGTAAATTTTCCCAATAATTTGGGTCTTCATTAGCAATACTAGCTACAAAATAATTTGCGCATCCATCTGCTACTTGTGCGGCAGTTAAAGCAATTCCATATTTAAATTTATCTACTATATACCTATCTGCTAGTTGTAAAACTTCAAAAGCATTTACTAAATTTTTATTATGAGCATCTTTTTTTACACCTTGATTAATCTTATCTTTTTGTTTTTGTGTTAAATGATCTAAGTTATACATATATCCTGATGATTTTGTAGGTTGTACATTATAAGGATAGTTATAATTATTATTTGATTTATTTGCTCTGGTAGTCTTTTCTTCAGGATTTGATATATTTTTTACAAAATTCATTAGAGAATTCATTAAGGTTTTAACACTCACACTAGCATTTTTATCTTTGTCTTTTTTTAATTGATGATATATATCATGATTATCTTTTTTATCTTTTTTATCTTTTTTGTTTTTTTGGTCTTTTTTATCTTTCTTGTTTGCTATATTAAAAAAACTACTTAAAAATTCAAATCCTGATGCATTTTCTAATGCTTTTCTTTCTATTTCCTCATTTTGAGCAGCAATTCTTTCAAATTCTCCTTTTATTGCCTCTAAATTTGCAGCTTTTAATTTAGTTAAAGCACTATTAATTGTTCCTGAGCCCTCAAAATCAGATGGTATATTAATATGATATGATTTGCAACTATTTATTTTACTAATTGCACTATTAAATTTAGACTTAACACTTTCTTTCAAATTTCCATTATATTGCATATTCTTTTCCTTTTTTAAATTTTACAGTAAAAACACAACTTTGTTAATCTGTATTTATTATCTATTTAGGCCATTTAATCCTGCATATATTGCTGTTCTTCCTAAATCATTTTCAATATTTAAAAGTCTATTGTATTTTGCAACTCTGTCTGTTCTGCATGGTGCACCAGTTTTTATTTGTCCAGCATTAGTAGCTACTGCAACATCTGCTAAAGTAGTATCTTCTGTTTCTCCAGATCTATGAGAAACAACTGCTGTCATTCCATTCTTTTTAGCAAGTT
>CAMZHI010000023.1 GCA_947306755.1 uncultured Clostridia bacterium
AATATAAATACATTAAAAATCTAATAGTAACAAATGAACCATTGATTAAAACTACTACACATAAGGTAAAGAGAAAAGAGGAATTGGAAAAGGTACTTAATAGATAGTGTTTTGCAAATTATAAATATTCAAGTTGGAAGTGAGAAGTGTGAAGTAGGAAGTTTGTATTATATGTTTGACCTATTTTCTTATTAATTGACAGATTATGTAAATTGTAGTATAATTATATATAGTTGATTGAAAGGAGAAAAATTATATGAGAAAGAATACTAAAAAACTTGCTGCATTAGCTTTAGCTGCAACACTTGGAGCAACAAATCCAATAAATGTAAAGGCGGCAGATGATTTTTCTACTGGTAGTGTTGATTCTGTAGCAGGCACTACAAATACCAATTTAAATACACCAATTGAATTTACGATTTATTATGATAATGGAAATAGTGAAACTTTACGAGGAAATCCCGAACATCCAGATTTAATCCAATATACTATTGAACAAGCAAAAATGAGAGGAAGTCATAAAATAACATTTAAAATACCAGAAAAGTATACTCTTACACATGGTATTAATGTTAGTAATATAGATGTGACTTTTGAAGGAGATAAGGACAATCCAGCTATTATTTATAAAGACTATATCCCTCAAAATAAATATCAGTCTCCATTTTATAATTCTGGATTATCAAATATAACTTTTAAGAATATTATTTTTCAAGACAAAACTGAAAAAACAGGTCTAACATTTTTTGGTGAAGAAGATGGAGTACTTGATGTTTGCTTTGTAGGTTGCACAACTGATATACCTCTTGAATTAAGACATTGTTCAGAGGTAAATATTTCAGGCTCTACATTTAACAATATAGATAGTTCTCACACTAAAGATATAACATTTGCTAATTCATCTATTAAAAAAATAAATGCTAAAGGTCATTTAAACATTACTTTAAAAAGTGTAAAAAATCTTGATAGCCTAAATTTACAAGATGTATATGGGCTATGCAGTATAAGTGAATCTAATTTACCAATTATTTATACAGATAATATTGAATTTTGTAAAATTTATCGTTCTAGTATCTCTGGCTTTATAATTAATGATAGTAATGTTAAATTTGATTGTTGCTATTTTTCATCAAAACATTCGAGTGATGCTTATAAATGTGGACCAAATAATCTTTTATCGTTTTATGATTGCAAAACCAGGGAAAATCATGCATCAATTGAATCTCCTACAGGAGAAAAAATGAACATTCCAATTAACACTCTGGGTGCAGAAATATCTAGTGATAGTGAAGGAAATATGACAAAGAACCCACGACCATTTGTATTAGAAAAACCTAATTATACAGAATTAAAGAATAAAAAAACAAAAACTGGCTCAAGCTTTAAACAAGATTTAAAAATTAAGAAAAAATATCCTTTTGTTAAAGCAATACAGCAGGATGAAGCAGCATATAGAAGAACCTCAACAGACGGTCGTGGAGTATAATTTTAATCCAATTAATGTAATAAATTATAAAAAAGTTAATTGAAAAATAGTAACACATACACTTCTTTGACATTTTATGTAAATTATGTTATCATTTTACATAGAATGTTTTTTAATAATTAGAATAATAAATAATGGAGGAAAACAATGTCAAATAGTTTTCAAAAATATGCCAAAAAAGTGGTTATATTCTTATTAGCAGGAGCTATGACAATAAAAGGAATGGCTCAACCTGTTAGTGCATCTACCAATTATGGAATTGAAAAAACAATAGATAAGATGGGTGCTTTGAATACTAATTCAGATTTTGAAAAATATTTAGCAGAACAGTTTAGTAAGAATACAATACATTTAGAAGGAGACGCAGATAAATATATTGATAGTATTACCATAAATGGTCATAATGTAAGTATTAAACTTAAAAGTGGAAATATTTATTCAAAAGAATTTGATAATGTAAACCTTAAAGATATGACATTAGGTAGTTTATATTTACTAAATATTTCAGATGGTAGGTATATTAGAGAAGAAGATAGATTTTACAATATAAGGAATGTAACTGTAGAAGATGAATTTAAAGCCCATAATAATTGTGTTGATCCAAAAAATGTAAATTTATCAGGATGTAAAAGAATATGGCTTAATGACTGGCATTTGAGTACAAAAGCAAAATCATCTTGGATTAATATATTTAATCAACAAGGTAATACTACAGATTTAATTTTAACAAATACTACTTTTGGTTATGGTTTTGAAGAACCAATTATGCTTGCATTTAATGGAATGAATTTACAAAATATTGTTATTACAGGATTTAATCCAGAAGTTGTTGATATTTTTATTAGTGACCCTTTAAATCTTAAAACAGCAGTGTTTGGAGATGACACTTCTATTGAAGATTTAAATAACTTGAGAAACGCAGATGATTTAGAATATTTTAATACTGGTATATATTGTACAAATGAAATGTATCAAACAATGAGTTTTGATACATTCTTAGAAGAAATGAAAGGGTATAAAGGTCCTCATTACAATTGTATTAATGATCCTATATGTTTGAAAAATAAAAAATTATCAAGCATTGACCTTTCAGCATTTATTCACTGTAACGTTGAAGATATCCAGTCGGTTTTGGAAACTAATCCAATAAAATCTTTAAGTAACGATAGATTATCACCATATTTCGGAGAAAATTTTTCTGAGTTTTTAAAAGAAAGAGAAATATCTTATTTAGAAGATGAAAATAAACTATCAGATGCTTTTTGGGAAAATATAAGAAGTATTAAGATAGATAAAAATATATCAGAATTTGATAAAGTTAAGAGTGTTATAATAGAATATGTTAAGGCTAATAAATCAACTTTGTATGATTTTACTGAAGAGGATTGTTTTAATATTATTATTTTGTTAAAAAGAATAGGTATTGATGCATATTGCATTGATGCATTTTCACATTCATATCCTAATTATAAATTTAATATGGCAGTTTCATTAGATAGTGGATATGCTTATCTTGATACTAGCCAAATTGTCTTAGATTTAGGTGCAATTATTAATACCCCACACTATTTAGACAAATATTTGAATGAAACAACAAAAAATTTTGGTGAAGTAATAAATACATATTGGGAAAATTTAGTTGAAGATGCATTAGCTAAAAGTAATTTTTTAGTCTATGATTTTAAAAAGAACAATAATGTATTAAATATACCAGGAACTTTAATTCCAAGTAGAGATAAAGAAAGAATCATGGAACAACTTGGATATTCTGGCCATACATCAGATGCTACAAGTAAAACAAGTGATAAACACAAAAATATATTAGAAAGAAACATGTCTAATGCACAAAAATTCAGAGAAATGCAACAATTGATAGCAAATAAGCAAGGAATAAAAAGTTCTCCTCCTGAAAAAGCATATTACAAATCTTCTAATCGACATAGGGGAAGAGATTGCTAAAATAAATAGATTTATCTTGTATTTTTCGACATATTGTGTTATTATATTTAGTGTTAAAAGAGTAAAAAATAAATAGTTAAGACTTATCAAACGGGAAGTTGTTGGTAAGGCAAGAGTATTCGCTTATTTATTTTTGCATTCCACTTTTTCACAAAACGTGTATAGTTTAAAAGATTTAGATTAACTTCTTTCTTGTGAAATATGGAAACTCTCACAAGAAAGGAGATTTTTTATGTCAAAAACTAAAAAAATTATTATTTCAGGATTATTATTAGCTTTACTAATTGTTCTATCAAGATTTGTTTCAATTAAAACTAATACTTTGGTAATTAGTTTCAGCTTTATTCCAATTATTATGTCTGCAATTTGGCTTGGTCCAAAGTATAGTACATTAATTGCAATGCTTGGAGATTTAATTGGAGCAATCTTATTTCCATTTGGAACATATTTTATTGGTTATACAATAAGTCAAGCTTTAACAGGATTGGTATATGGTATGTTTTTATATAAAAAAGGGGAAGAGCTATCTACAAAAGAATTATTAATCAGATTAACAATAAGTTCTCTAATTGTCCTAATTTTAATAAATGTTTTTTTAACTTCTTTATGGATACATATTCAACTTGGTGAAGCCTATATTTTAATAATGAATGCTAGAATAGTAGCCCAAATTTGTATGTTCCCAATACAATTAATTATAATTTATGCTTTAGAAAAATACACAAGACCTATAGTTAAAAAATATTTGATGTAATGAGATTTTATTTTGTATAAGTCTAAATATATTATTTTGAAATCACTCGTAAGGCGAACAGCTCGAACGCATACTGCCATTGTAACAGGCAGAGCCTTAACAATGGACAGCAAACCGGAGCAAAGCGCAGGGCGACTGGAGAAATCGACATTGTAGCTGAATTTTTCGTAAGAAAAATTACAGGTACATAAAGATTTCGACACCAAGTGATTGAAAAATAATATATTTAGGCTTTCTACTATGAATAAATAAAAATATACATTTAGAAAGGACTTTCAATAATTATGGATATAGAACAGTATTATTCAAAATTTTTTTCTGGAACAAAAGATCCTAGCTTAGATGCAATGAATTTTTTTATGGAGAGATTAGGTCATCCAGAGAAAAAACTAAAATTTATACATATTGCAGGTACAAACGGCAAAGGAAGCACTACTGAAATGATTTCAAACATTTTAATAGATGCCGGATATAAAGTTGGGAAATATATGACTCCACAACTTATAAAGCTTAATGAAAGAACAAGTATAAATAATATAAACATAACAGATGTAGAATTTGAAGCTCTTATAAAAAAACTTGATATTTTTGTACAAGAATATAATAGCTCACATTCTACTAATGTTACACAATTTGAATTTGATACAGCATTAGCAATTGAATATTTTTATGAAAATAATTGTGATATAGTTGTTTTAGAAGCGGGGTTAGGTGGAACATTTGACTGTACTAATATTGTTCAATCACTTATATCAATAATTACAAGTATTGGATTAGATCATATGGATCTTTTAGGAAATACTTTAGAAGAAATTGCGGACCAAAAAGCAGGAATTATTAAAAGTAACTCAAATACAATTTTTGTACAACATATAAAAGATTCTGTAAATAATGTAATTATTAATAGATGTAATGAAGTTAATTCTAATCTACATTTAATACAACCAGAGGATATAAGTAACTATTCGTATAATATGGATTATCAAAGTTTTAATTATAAAGAATTTGAAAATATTATAGTTAGGCTTAAAGGAGAAAAACAGATTTACAATGCTTCAATAGCTATTGAATGTTCAAAAATTTTAATGAATTATAATTATAGTATTAGTGAAACAAATATAAGAAATGGGATTAAAAATGCTACAATTAAAGCAAGATTAGAAAAATTATATGAAAATCCTACAATTTATTATGAAGGTGGGCACAATCTTCCAGCAATAGAAAATTTTTTAAATAGCTTAAATATGTACTTTGAAAATCGTAAAAAAGTATATATATTTCAAATCTTAAAAACAAAAGATTACAAAGCGGTTTTAGATAAGCTTATTAAATATGACAATAGTACTTTTATTTTCACAGATGGAAATGATACAAATAAATATGTAAAAAAAGAGGATTTATTAGAGTATGCCAATAGTCTTTCTAAAGAGAACAATTATTATACAATGAAGTTAAAAGATGCAATTGATTTTGCAAAAAAAGAGTATAAAGATGAAATAATATTCATATTAGGAAGTTTTTACATTTATGGAGATGTAATTGAATTATTAAAGGATGAATAAAAAATGATAAAAATTGAAAATTTAGATTATAGATATAAAAGTGGAGATAATGTTTTAGAAAATATCAATTTGGAGATACAAGAAGGAGAAATAATAAGTATTATAGGTAAAAACGGAAGCGGAAAATCAACTCTTTTAAGCTTGATAGCAGGTCTATATAAACCAACAAAAGGAAGGATATATATTGATGATATAGATACATCTTCTAAAAAAGATGTAATCAATTTGAGAAAAAAAGTTGGGATAGTTTTTCAAAATCCAGATAATCAAATTCTTTTTCCAAGTGTATTTGAAGATTTAGAATTTGCAATTAAAAATTTAAAAATAGATAATTCTAAAGAAAGAATAGAGAATGCACTTAAAGATGTAAATATGAGTGAATATATTAATAAAGACAGTTATGAGCTTTCTTTAGGCCAAAAACAAAGAATTAATATTGCAAGTATATTAGCAGTTTCACCAAAATACCTTCTTTTTGATGAACCTACTACAATGATAGATTCATTTGAAAAGGAAAAAATATATGATTGTTTTAAGAAACTAAAATCTGAAGGATATACTATTATATTTGTTACAAATAATATTAATGAAATACTTCTTTCTGATAAAATAATCATTATTGAAGATAAACATATTAAAGATTTGTTTTATAAAGATAAACTGCTAGAAAAAGTTGATTTACTTGAACAAAGCGAAATAAGAATCCCTGATATTATTAGAATTATACTTGAACTTAAGAAAAAAGAAATTGAAATACCTATAAATGATTGGACAATTGAAGGGCTAATTAGAGCAATTACTAATAGGATAAATTAGTAATTTAATATAAAATATACTAGCAATCATTATAAATATATATTTTATCATTCCGTTTGGTGTCGCAATTTTCATATGTTCACTTATATAATAAATTATATAAGTGAACTATATATGTGAATTGCTCCAGTCGCCCTGCGCTTCGCTTCGGTTGGTCGCCTTACGCACTCCATTTTAAAATACATATTTATAACGATTACTAGTAATAAGGAAAATGTTATGAAAAATTTATTAAAATTTATTATATTTATATTTTTAACTTTTGCTATTTTTTTTATAAAAAATGTATATGTTTTGTGTATTTTAGAAACTATAAACATATCTTTGATGCTAGTACTAAAAATATCAATAAAAGAGTTTTTTAATAGTTTTAAAATGTTGATTCCATTTCTTTTTGTTGCATTTTTATTAAATATTATTTTAGCAGATTTAATGGAATCTATATTGATTTTATTTAGAATTATCATATGTTATTGTATTACATATATTTATTACAAAACAACAACAATAGCAGAAATATCAAACACATTTGAACTACTGCTTTCACCACTTAAAATATTTAAGATTAATACAAAAAATATTTCTCTTATTGTTTCAATTTCTCTTTGTACAATACCAATTTTAAAAAATGAGATTACTGCTGTCCAAAATGCCATTAAATCTAAAGGGGCAAAAATAAAAATAAATAATTTTTCTTTAGTTTTAAAACCAATTTTAATATCAATTATAAAAAGAACAGGAGAGATGGAAAAAGCTTTAATTTCAAAAGGATTTGTGGATTCATAAGACAGCAAGATTAATCTTAAATATAAGTAAAAAAATGATTTAAAAGATATTGCAAATACAATTATAAAAAGATATAATATGATTATATTAACCAAACTATGGGCTAATATAAATGAAGGTAATATATGGATTATTTGGATGATGATATTAAGAGATTAGAAGAAAAATATAATGCATATTATGAAAAAGCATATTTTTCTTTAGATTCTACTAGTCGCATAAAAAAATATATAAATTCAATGTGCGAAAGTTTTGTTCTTGCTCTAAAAAAATTTAAAGAAAATGGTCGAGATAGGGCAGATACAGACCTTTTATTCGGTAGATTAATTGAAAACGCTAATGAAATATTTCGTATTATAGATAAGGCTATTGAAGGAAAAAACAATAGCGATAATTCTAGATGATCGTTTAATAATTAGATATAAAACTTGCTAAAATTTTAATAATTAGAGGGAGGTATAAGACAATGCAAGACATAGAAGAGTATTGTAAATTAGCTGAAAATTTAATAGCTAGGTTAAAAGAACTTGGTGATTCACTTTGACATATCAAAATTAGAACAAGAATTAAGTGAATTAGAAAAATTAACAGTTGAACCTAATTTTTGGGATGATACTAAAAATGCAAATGAAGTTCTTGATAAAATAAAAAACATAAAAAATAAATGCTTAAAATATAGAGAATTAGAAGCGGATTTATCTAGTATAAAAGAAATCATAGATTTATTAAAAATAGAAGATGACGAAAGCCTTGCAAGAGAAATGATAAAAGACATAAAAAAGAGTGAAGCAGAATTACAAAAATTTGAAATTTTAACTCTTTTATCTGGAAAATATGATAAAAATAATGCAATTTTAACTATTCACCCAGGTGCAGGAGGAACAGAAGCGCAAGACTGGGCTGAAATGCTTTACAGAATGTATACAAGGTGGGCTAATAAATCAAATTACAAAGTAGAAGAACTTGATTATTTAGAAGGTGATGAAGCAGGTCTTAAATCTGTTACTTTTGAAGTTTCAGGAGAAAATGCTTATGGCTATTTAAAAGGGGAGATGGGAGTACATAGATTAGTAAGAATATCTCCATTTGATAGTGGAGGTAGACGTCATACATCATTTGCTTCTTTAGAAGTATTGCCTGAAATAACAGATGATATTGATTTATATATTAATCCAGATGATATTAAAATGGATGTATTCAGAGCCTCAGGAGCAGGTGGACAGCATATTAATAAAACTTCATCAGCTGTTAGGTTAACTCATATTCCAACTGGAATTATAGTTTCTTGTCAAACACAACGTTCTCAATTACAAAATAGAGAGTTTGCAATGAAAATGCTAAAATCAAAACTTTTAGATTTGAAAGAAAAAGAGCATAAAGAAACTATTGATGAATTAAAAGGAGTTCAGAGAGAAATTGCTTGGGGTAGTCAAATTAGATCATATGTATTTTGTCCATACACTTTAGTAAAAGACCATAGAACAAATTATGAAGTGGGAAATGTACAAGGAGTCATGGATGGAGATTTAGATGGATTTATTCAGAGTTATTTGACAATGGCAAAATAAATATTAGATTTAAATCTTTTAACTAAAAAATATAAAAAAACATATAATATAACAGTTGTTGTTCATTAAATATTGAAAATAGATTTCACTTCACACTTTGCACCCATCACATTAAATACAGAAATTGATTTATTATTGGACAATAACAATAAAAGGAATATTTATAATTAAATAATCTTTATTAAATAAAAAAGAAGGTGCCAAATATGGACACAGTAGTATTGAAATTTGGAGGAAGTTCTGTTGCAGATAATATTAAATTAAATATTGTTGCAGAAAAAATAAAAAAGTTTTATGATGAAAATAAAAGAATTGTAATTGTAGTTTCAGCACAAGGAAAAACAACAGATAGTCTAATTAAAGAAGCTTTGAGTTTATCAAGTGTACCAAATGAAAGAGAGCTAGATGTTCTCTTAAGTTCAGGGGAGCAAATGTCAATGGCAAAACTTTCGATTTTATTAAATAGACTTGGTATGAAATCAATTTCATTAACAGGTTGGCAAGCTGGAATTATTACAAATAATACAAATCAAGATGCTATCATTGAAGATATTGATACATCACGTATTGAAAAAGAGTTAAATAATGGAAATATTGTTATAGTTGCAGGTTTTCAAGGAATTAATAAAAATATGGATATTACAACTTTAGGTAGAGGAGGCTCAGACACCACTGCTGTTGCTATTGCAGCAAAAATTAAAGCAAAACACTGTTATATATATTCTGATGTTGATGGTGTATATTCCACTGATCCTAAAAAAACAAAACTAGCAAAAAAAATAGATACAATTTCATATACAGAAATGTTAGATATTGCTGATGAAGGAGCTAAAGTTCTTCATAACAGATGTGTTGAAGTTGGTGAAAAATATAGTATTCCTATAATAGCAAAATCTACATTTATTGAAAATGCTGGGACTTTGATTAATAATAAAATAGAGGGAAGCACTGTAAAAAGTATTGTAAAAAATGATGATTTAAAATATGTTCATATTACATCAAAGACTAAATATACATCTAATATATTTAATAGAATATATACTAGTTTTATAGAAAATGAATTAAATGTTAAAAACCTTGTAAATAGCAGTGCTGATACAATTGATATTTCATTTACAATTTTAAAATCAAAATTCAATAAATTTGCAAGCTTGCTTGAAGATAAATGGCCAGAATTAAATGCAACTTATTTAGATATTACTAGAATTTCTGTTATAGGAAATGGAATTATGAGTAATAATAAAATCCTAAATCAAACCATGAAAATAATTGAACAAAACAAATTAGAAATAATTAGTATGGAAATAAATGAAGCAAAAATAGCAATTATATTCAAAGAAATTATTTCAGATGAAATTTTAGAAGAACTACACAAAGCTCTAATATCGTAATGATATTAGAGCTTTTTCGTAATTCGTAAAAAGAAATATAAAGGAGATTAATTTATTTTCGTTGTAGGGGCGATTTTAATCGCCCGCACAGGTTCTAAAATCAAAATAACCGAATATAAATATTTATAGCAAAGGAGGAAAGTACTATGGTTGTTGAAGAAAGAAAGAATATAGGTTTAAACAATATAGTTCAAAATATTGTTTTGGAAAATAGAAATAAACTTAATGTTTCAGGAGTTAAAGATGTTTTAAGTTTTGATGATGAGCTTGTTATAATAGATACAGAATTAGGCTTATTAACAGTAAAAGGCGATAATTTAAAAATAAACAAGTTAAGTATAGATACTGGAGATGTAATTGTTGATGGAGAAATCACAAATCTTAGTTATAGTGATCCGTCTAAAAAATCACAAGAACAAGGATTGTTTTCTAAAATATTTAAGTAACTAGTGAGAAGTGTGAGGTATGGAATGATTAACAATCAAGCATTATTGTTTTTAATTTTCTCATTAAATGGAGTAATTATAGGTTTAATATTTGATTTTTTTAGAATTTTAAGAAAAAGTTTTAAAACTTCAAATTTAATAACATATATTCAAGATATTATATTTTGGATAATAACAGGAATGAGTGTTATTTTTTTTATGTATAAGTTTACTGATGGTACAATAAGAATGTATATGTTTTTAGGAATATTATTAGGATTTATTATATATATTTTGACTTTTAGCCATTATTTAATAATGATTTTTGTTTTTATCATTAAAAGAACTAAATATTTTTTAGATAGTATAATCCACATATCTTTAAAAAAAATATTTTTATTTTATAAAAAAAGACATTGTTCTTCACAAATAAATAAAAAACAATAAAATTATCAAAATTATTAAATATTAAAGGGGATTTTGGTAATTATTGGAGAATAATATATATAGGTTAAATTTTTAAAAGGAAGAATGGTTATACATATGAAAAATAAAACTACTTTACTAAAAAGAATTGTTTTTTTTATAGTATTGTTATATGCTATTATAACATTTATAAATCAACAAAAGGTATTAAATAATTATGCCTTACAAGCTAATAATTTAAAAATAAATATTGCTGAAGCTAAAAAGCAGCAGGAAAAATTAAATAATCAAAAAGATAATGTAAATTCACTAGAATATATTGAAGCTTTAGCTAGAGAAAAATTAGGTATGTATATGCCTAATGAAAAAGTGTATATAGATAATGAAAATTAAAAAGCCTTATTTATAAAAGGCTTTTTTTGCTTTTTACTTCACAAAAATTTTTTTTTATGATATAATATAATCTGTTGTTATATTCATTCACAAATTTATAGTTTATATTATTTAAATAAAATAAGTATATGAAGTAGTATGTAAGATATAGGAATTCTTATATCTTACATCTTACATTTGAATTTGATTCTTAAAAAAATCCCCAACATATTAAAATTACATTATATTTATTTTACAAAGTGAATAGTTTATAAAATTAATAAAAAGGAGAATTTTAAAATGCAAGATTTAAACAATCTTACTCTTTTAGAGTTAAAAAAATTAGCAAAGGAAAACAATATTAGAAATATATCTAAATTAAATAAAGATGAACTTATTGAAGTTTTAAATAGTCTTCAAAATAACAAATTTGAAGAAATCGAAGATTATGATAATAGTGATGAAGATGAAGAAGATTATATAGATGAAACAGAAAGTATTTCAAATAAATATGAAATAGATGATAGTGTAGAAGATGATGATAACTTAGGTGAATCATCTGTCACATATCAAGTTAATAATGAAGAAGACGAAATAATAGAAGGTATTTTAGAAGTAATGTCTGAAGGATATGGCTTTTTAAGAGGAGACAACTATTTATCTAGTCCAAAAGATGTATATATATCACCTGTTCAAATTAGGAGATTTCGATTAACAACTGGAGATTTAGTTAAAGGTATTTCAAGATACAAAGAAGGAGAAAAATTTCCATCTCTAATTTTTGTAGGTGAAGTTAATGGTGAGCATCCTGAAAAAGCGATTAAAAGAACTAGATTCGAAGATTTGACTCCAATCTACCCAGATGAAAGATTAAAATTAGAAACAGTTCAAGAAAACTATGCAACTAGAATGATGGATATAATATCTCCAATTGGAAAAGGACAAAGGGGATTGATTGTTGCTCAACCCAAAGCTGGTAAAACAACACTACTTAAGGAAATTGCAAACAGCATTACAACTAATAATCCTGAATGTGAACTTATTATGCTCTTAATTGATGAAAGACCAGAAGAAGTTACTGATATGGAAAGATCAATTAAAGGGCAAGTAGTATATTCAACTTTTGATGAATTGCCTGAACATCATGCTAAAGTGGCTGAAATGGTTATTGAAAGAGCTAAAAGACTTGTAGAACAAGGAAAAGATGTTGTAGTATTATTAGACAGCATTACACGTTTGGCAAGGGCATATAACTTAGTTGTTCCTGCATCAGGTAGAACTCTTTCTGGAGGTATAGATCCAGCATCTTTACATAAACCAAAGAAATTTTTTGGCGCAGCTAGAAATATTGAATTTGGTGGAAGTTTAACAATTTTAGCAACAGCTCTAACAGAAACTGGAAGTAGAATGGATGATGTTATTTTTGAGGAGTTTAAAGGAACTGGTAATATGGAAGTTTTATTAGATAGAAGCTTAGCTGAAAAACGCATATTTCCTGCTATTGATATTAAAAGATCTAATACAAGGCGTGAAGATTTGTTGTTGTCTAATAAAGAACTTGAAGTTGCAACACTTATTAGAAAAGCTATGGGAAATATTCCTGCTGCTGAAAGTACAGATCAAATTTTAAAAGTAATTAAATCAACCAAAAATAATGAAGAATTTCTCAGTAAAACTAAAAAAGCATTAGAAAAATTTAGTGATTAATTAAAATAAACTAGGACTATTATAGATCCTAGTTTATTTTAAGAATTTAATATAACAGGAAAGGATTTGTAATTATAATGAACAGAGTGTTAGATAATAACCAAGAAGTAGAAAACATTAAAAGAATTGATAATGTACATAACCTTAATAATAAAAATAGTTTTTTTAAACTTTTAAATTGGGGATGGTTTAAGTTTTTAAAATGTATATTAGGATTGTTTATATGCTCATTAGCAATTAATTTATTTATAGTACCAAATAATTTATATACAGGAGGAACTCTCGGATTAGCACAATTAATAAGAACGGCCATTATCTCAATTTTTAAATTAAATATGAGCTTTGATATAAGTTCAATAATATATTATTTAATAAATATACCTCTCTTTGTAATTGCTTTTAAAAGAATTAGTAGAGTATTTTTTATAAGAACTTTATTTGCTGTTTCGGTGAATTCTATGTTTTTAATGATTATACCTATACCAAATCAACCAATAATTCAAGATCTGCTTCCAAATGTTTTGATTGGTGGAATACTAGCTGGCATTGGAGTAGGAATGGCTTTAAGTACCGGTAGTTCTACAGGTGGAACAGATATAATAGGCATAGATTTAAGCAAGAGATATAACAATGTTTCAGTTGGAAATATTAATCTTATATTTAATATTATTGTGTATAGCATTTGTGGATTAAAATATGGTATAGAAATAATGATTTATTCAATATTGTTTGCTGTTTTTGAAACAATAATGATTGATAGAACTCATATTCAAAATATCTGTTCAGAAGTTTTTATATTTACTAAAAAACATCCTGAAAAAATTATAAGATTTATTAATATAGATTTAAATAGAGGTGCCACATATTGGGAAGCAATAGGAGGATATACCGAAACAAAAACATATATAACATATACTGTATTAAGTAAATACGAGAAAATGCGATTAGAAAGACATATGAATGAATTTGATTCAAATGCTTTTATATCAGGAACTGATGGTGTAGATATAAAAGGAACTTTTGAAAAATATTTAGTATAAATTTTTTATACTTTATATTTATTTGATTAATAGAAGTAAATAATGGATACAAATCATAAAAAATTGAATATAATAATTATCACAAAAAGCGTAAAGTAGTAAAAATTGAATTGGAGATTAAAAAAATGAACTATATAAATAATATTCGTAAAAAAATAGGACATGATCCAATATTTGCACCTGCAGCGGGATGCATAATTATTAAAGATAATAAAATTCTTTTACAAAAAAGAATAGATGATAACACATGGGCTTTACATGGTGGATATTTAGAACTAGGTGAAACATTTTTTGAAGCTATGAAAAGAAAAGTTAAAGAAGAGATAAACGTTAAACCTATTAATCCCGAATTAATTGAAATATATTCTGGAAAAGACGTATATGATATTTATCCTAATGGGGATAAAGTATTTGGAGTAGTTGCAATTTATATTGCTTCTGATTATGAAGGAGATTTAAGATTTAATCCTACAGAAGTCGTAGATTTAAGATGGTTTGATATAAATAATATACCAAAAGATATTCATAGTATAGATAAAAAACCTATAGAAGATGCAATATTACTATATAATCAAAAGTACAATTCTTAATATGATTGTATTAATAGAAAATAAGAGGGATTTAATAAGATTTATGATTTATTTGTATTATGTATTTTAAGCTTATTCCTTTTACCATAAAACTTGCATAATATTACATTAATAGAATATGTGTTTTTTAAAAAATAATAATGACATATTGTTGATTAATCTTAGATATTATAGTATACTAAAAATGTTTTGTAATGATTATTATCAAAGTGTCGGCTATTCTTATGCTGGAAAATGTTCAGATGGACCATATGTTGGAAATAAAAGAGAAAAAATAATAGGAAGAGAAACAAAAACAGTGATTGGAGAAATGTCTAGAACAGACAGAGACAGTTTAAGGTAAGATAATTAAGATATTACAATGAGTTTTATTTTTGCTATAGTTTATAATACATATGACTAAGATAGGTAACATATTCTAAAGCACAATAATGAGATTTACCTTGAGAAAAATTAAGTTTATAGTAATTTCTAAAAATTAAGATAGGAGATTCCATCTCCTCAAGAATAGATTTGCAAATAGCTTCAACTTCAGTAATTTGTTCGTTATAAAGTTTGATTTGTAAAATATATAGATAGAAATATAAAGAAAGGAGTGTATGGTTATTTAAATTATTAAATACTTCATACAAGGATTAATATGAAGAAAGCAATAAAATATCTAAGTATAATAATATTATTATTAATGGTAATTTGGTCCATAATTTTTGGAATAAATTATATAAGATGTAAACAACTTAAAAAACCTATTTTAATGGAACCAGTATATATTAAATCAAAAACAGAATATATAGATATATATGGTAGTAAAGGTTCTTGTAGCCCAATATATTTTGAAGGATTAGGATACTCTATAAGAACTGAAATGGATGGAAATAGAATTATTGAAAGTAAAATGTATTTTTTTAACAAATTGCTAAGCGAATCAAGTATAATAACAAGGTAAAAGTATGATTAATAAAGAAAAAATGTGTTGATTAATATGTTAATAGTTATTAATATTAAAAAAAATTTAGTGAATATGTAAAAAAATATGATTATAAAGATAAACAAGTAAAATTTAAAATTACGCATGTTGAGAGAGTATCGAAATTTGAGGAAAGATGAATTAATAAATAATTTAAGACGGAGGAAAAAATAAATGATAGTAATAGCAGTTATTATATATATGATTTTTTTTGTTTTAACAGGAGTTTTTAGTGAATATTTGGAATATATTCAGTTTAATGAATCATATAGAATGATAATGGTTTTAATATTTTTTTTCTTAGATTGTGCTTTTTGTGCCCCAATAATAAATAAATCTTTTAAATGTGATTTAAAAAAAGGGGCGAAAATACTTAAATGCACATATATTATTTTGTGGATATTAATTCTATCAACTTTTCCTCTAATTGCAATAATCCCATTAGAAATGCTTTTATCTATTTGGATACTTTTATTTGTAATATATATACTCATAAAAATATTTGTTTATAAGAAAAATTTCGAAAGACCATTAGAAAAAATCATTAAAATGTTTAGTAAAATAGATTTTGCAATTACCTTAATAATTCTAATATTAATAACGGGATTTCAACTTTTTAAAGGAATTCAGCCATTACATGAATATACAAAAACTACTGTAGCATATTTCGTAGGATACGAGCAAGTTAAAACTAATGGTCTATATATTGAAAATTATCCAAAATTCTCTTATGAAGTGAATAAAACACAATATATATCTACAACAAAAAATCCTGTCTTCTTAAAAATATATGATGTAAGAAATGAAAAAGAAGTAAAAATTCTTTATAAAGAAAATAATCCAAATTATTATGTTTTTATCAAAAATCAAGCTATTTGGAATATAATAGGAGGAATCTTTAGTTTTTTAGTAATTATCAGTTTTATATTTTTTTATATAAAATATAAGATAATATAGAAATCAAATCTAAAAACTTATAAAATGGAAAAATAATAGAAATAAAGAAAACCATTGAATTTTTAATGAGAATAGCAGGAGAGAGAAGAACACTTAAAGTTGAGATAGTATAAAAAGTAATTTATAACATTTTACAAAAGAATGTTTAATAGAGGTCAAGCTTACGATGACAAAAACCAATAAGTTTAGTAGATTATGAAGCTGTATTAAATGTTGAATTCAAAGATGTAGAATTTATTCCTTTACATGTAATTGAATACTACAAAACAAAAGAGGATTTATATGCCTTACTTCTAAAAGTTCCAATTTTAGATGATTTATCAAAATCGTTAACAGCAATAGGATTTAACAATCGTTATCCAGAAAAAAGAGAGTTTTTTAATGAAATACACGATGATTGTATGAATAAAATGCTAAACGTCGAAAAATTATTTTCAACTGTAATTTCATTATGCTATGTTGCAGCTGGAAAAATAGAATCACATTTTGAATTATATTGCTTTTTATGGGATATTGCTGTAGGTTCATTATTAGTTGAAGAGGCAGGGGGAAAATGTAGCTCGTTAAATAAAGAAATGATAGATTATTCTAAAATAGACAAACAAATAATAATTGCAACAAATGGACAAATACATAATGGCTTCGAAGAAATAATAAATTTGAATTAATAGCATTTGCAGTTTTGGAGGTAGGGACTAAAAATCTTCAAAATTGCAAATTTTTTGTTATTTTTATAAAAAATAAAGAAAAACATAACAAATAATAAAAATTTATAACATAACAAATTAAGAGAATTCTAAAAATTTTAAATTTACATTGAGGGAAGCTAGAAAAAGCATACTTTTATAGGTCTATTTTGAAATATATAACATTGCACAAAATCAAAGTTTCCGCCGATTATAATATTGATATATCAATGATTATACGTTATATAGTTAAAATGTATATATCGGAAAAATTTCTGGACATAATAGTTACCAATTGTATTATTCGTCATTTTATGATACAATAAAGAACAATGGAGGTGATACTAGTATGGTTATAAAATCATTTGATAAGTTCAAACATGGTTTTAATTATATAAAAATATAGAAATGAGGTTTGTATATATGTTAGATATAATTGTAGTAAAAAATGAAAATGATTTAAATAAATGTTTGGAAATAAGAAATAAAGTATTTATAGAAGAAAAAAATGTTCCAATTGAAATAGAAAGAGATAATTATGATTTAATAACAGAAAATTGTACTCATTTTCTAGTTAAATATGATAATAAATGTATTGGGACATTAAGATGCAATGTTGAAGAAAAAGATGTAGTGAAAATTCAAAGATTTTGCATTTTAAAGGAATATAGAAAACTTGGAATTGGAAAAAATGTCTTAATATTTATAGAAGATTATTATAAAGCTAATAAAAAAATGATTAAGATGGATGCTAAATATGAAGCTTTAGGTTTTTATGAGAAATGTGGATATAAAAAGGTTTCCGATATTTTTATAGAAGCAAACATAGAACATATCACAATGGCTAAATCTATTTCATAACGATATAAAAACTGTAGCTTTAGAAATTTTATTTTCTAAAGCTGCAATTTTTTACATTGGAAGGTAGTGAGAGATAGATCAAAAGTAGTATAAAAAGAAAAATACAACATTACACAAAATAAAAGTAGTCGCTCATTTTTATAATACAGAAATTGACTTTTGATAAAAACTATACTATACTAATTTATAATAAAAAAGAAAAGAGTGAGATTTATATGACCAATGAGCAAAAAAAATTTGTAAAAAGAGGATTAGAACAATTAAAGTCTATATTTGGAGTTGATGAAGAAGCTGCTTCTCAAGATAATAAAGAACTTATTATGACGACATACATGCACATAATCGCATATGCATATGATGATAGAGAACATATCGATAAAACTGATGATGAAATATTAGAAATAGCAAAAAAAACGACAAAAAGAGAGACGCCAGATAGTAATGTAGGAAAAATATTAAGATGTAAATCAAATGATGCTCAAAGACTTAATTTACTAGGACAAGACACTTCTGAAGAAGGTAGAAAAAAATGGAGTATAGAATTTTCAAGACTTATTTTAGAAAAAACTAGAAATGCTATATGCCATGGATGTTTTAATATAAATGAAGATGGTACAATAACAATTGATAATACAACACCCAATAATCCATTTAAAATTACATATTATTTTGATTGTTTATGTGATGTCTGTGAAGAGTTAGCTGATAAAGAACAACTTATGTATTACAGAGAACTTTTAGATAATTTAAAGCAAAATACAAAATCAGATTTAACTAATCCTAAAAATAGGTTAGTTTATTTTGATTTATTGGTTAATTTGCTCATTTCATATAACGAGGATGAAGTTTATAGTTCTGATGATATAATTAATAAAGTAAATGAATTATATGGAACGCATCTTGACTTAGAACATATAAAGCATATAAGAAATTCTGTAACTCATCATTATAGATGTTTTTCAGGAGATGATGATGGAGAAATCTTAGTTTTAGATTACAGAGACAAAAATAGAGATAGAATGTCATCAAATTTTACTATAGATTTTGATAAAATTATTGATTTCTCGAAGTCATTTAGTATTGATAGTTTAAATTCACTACTTCAGAATCAAGTAAATGCAAGAGAATAGGGAATATAATAGTTTTAAACAATTTTAGAAAATATAAATCTAAAATTGTTTTTTTGAATATCAAGTTAAATATTTAAATTAAAAAAAAAGAATGAATCGATGTAAAATAAATGTAAACTAATTATAAAATAAATTATTAAGATTTTTTATAAATACAATTATTGAATGGTCCGTAAAATCTTAAAAAACAGCATAGGAGAGGCAGAGGGATATGGATCAAAAGTAGTATAAAAAGAAATATATAACATTGCACAAAATAAAAGTAGTCGCTCGTTTTTGTGGTTTTTTTGACAATAATATATAAATTATGATATATTTTATTTAAATAAAAAAGAAGGGAATGAAATGTATATGAAAATATTAAAAAAATCTAGTCAAGAAGTAAAAAAAGAAGATGCTCATGGTGGAAGTGGTAGTAGAAAGTTATATATATCAGATAATGAATTTAGCACAATTCAAGGAATGACTTATGGATGGTTACCAGTAGGAAACAAATATGAATGGCATCAACATGAAAATATAGACGAAATAATGTATGTAATCAAAGGAAATGGAATTGTAAAAGATGAAGATGGGGAATATCCGTATAATCCAGGCGATATATTTATGTACCCAGCTAATGTATTTCATGAAATATATAATAATGGAAATATCGAATCAGAATATATTTTTGTAAGAATACATAATAATAAAAATGATAATTAATAGGAGATTAAAGATGAAAAAAGTAAATATAGTATATGATTTTGATGGAACACTTACACAGGTGGCTTTGCCAAGATACTTGATTTTAGAAAAATGCAATTACGAAAACGGAACATCCAATAAAAGATTCTTGAATGAGTTGAATAGAATTAAAGAAATAAAGAATTGTGAGGCTATGGAAGCCTTTTACGAAGAATTTTTTAGAATTTTAAATAATAATAATTTGGAAATTACGATGGAGGACTTTTACTATGGAATAGATAAAATTCCTTTTAACAGAGGGTTAGAAAATTATTTTTCGAATATAAATAAATGGGCAAAACAAAATGATATAGAACTTAATCACTTTATTTTAACATCTGGAATCAAAGATTATGTTGAACAGTGTAAATATGCCAAATATTTCAAAAAAGTTTTTGGTTGTACTTTTAAAATAAAAAATAATAAGATAACAGGCATAGAATATTACTTAAGCACAAAAGAAAAAATAAAAAAACTAGAATTGTTGCAAGAAAATCCTAATACTAGAGCAGATGAAACAATATATGTTGGAGATGGACTAACTGATTATTATGCAATGAAACATACCTATAGAAATGGGGGTAAAACAATTTTCGTTCATCAAAACGAAAATGATCTTGAAATTTATAATGAAGTTAATAAAGAAAAAATTGTTAATTACTGTGAAATTGCAGATTATGATGTAAATACTAATTTGTATAAGTCAATTATGAATGCAATAATAAATTAAAACTCATTTGATAGTTAAGCATAAAGTTGCTTATGAATTTCTTTATAGGCAATTTTATGTACTATATCCAAATTAATATATAATATTAGAATTTAAAATTTTTTTAAAAATAAAGAGAGGGAGGCTAGTAGAAGCATACTTTGAAAGATTTATTTTGAAATATATAACATTGCACAAAATAAAAGTAGTCGCTAGTTTTTTATAAAAAATATGCCTGAGTGATTTAAATCAAAAATATGGTAAATTTAATAGTATTATGATATAATTATATAGAATTTGAAAGGAGTTTTTTATATGAGCTCAAATAATATTAAAGCAATTATATTTGATATGGATGGTGTAATGTTTAATACTGAAGTACTTTATGAAGAAGCTTTTGCAAATGTAGCAAATCAATGGGGATATGAATCAGAAGTAAATGAAAAATTTATTAAAAGTTTTAAAGGAAAAAGGAAAGATATTATAAAACAGATGTATAAGGAATTATTGGATGAAGTATCTATACAGAGAACTGGAAAAGAGTTTGATGCAGATGAACATATGAAACAAGTTCTAGATTATCTTGATAACTATATAAAAAATAATGGTATGCCAATTAAAAACGGATTAATAGAGCTATTAGATTATTGTAGATTAAAAAATATAAAGGTTGCAATAGGTACATCTGAAAGAAATGAAAGAGTAAAGTTTTATTTAAATAAAGCTAATATTGATATTAATACATTTGATGCCATTATCTGCGGAGATATGGTAAAGAATGGAAAACCAGCACCAGATATATATCTTAAAGCCTGTGAAGCAATTCATGTAAACCCAGAAAACACAATTGTCTGTGAAGATGCACCTAATGGAATTATGGCAGCATTTTCTGCAGGAACAAAACCTGTTATGGTCGTTGACCTGATAGAACCAACAGATGAAATAATTAAAATGTTATTTGTAAATCCTTTAAGTTCATTGCTAGAAGTAAAAGAATTATTGTCTCATGAGTTGTAGAATAGGGAATAGAAATAAAATTGCAATTTTGGAAATAATAAAAATTTTAAAATTGCAATTTTTTTAATTAATCCAAAGAATAGATTATTATAAATTATAAATAATAATTAATGAAATAAGATTAATCAAAAAATAATTTATAAAATATAAAATATAAAATATATATAATCATTAATAGAATCCAATAAAAGTCTTAAAGGAATAGCAAGAGAGAGTAGGAAATATAAGGTTAAGATAGTATAAAAAGAAACATACAACATTGCACAAAATCAAAGTTTCCACTGATTAGAATGTTGATAAATCAACGAATTTAACAAATTTTACTTAGACTTAATATATCAATAATAATATTTTTTAGAAAAGATATTGTTACTTTTTCTCGTATATGATAGAATACATACAAACTGAAAATCACAGAAAATACATCAACTGATAAATATTTAAATCAAAGGAGAATTTATAATGAATAGAATTATCGCAGGAACTATTTTAGAAAATGATGGTAAGATTTTATTAGTCAAAGAAAATCAAAATAGAGATAAAGGAAAATGGTGGATTCCAGCAGGTGGCGTAGATGAAGGAGAATTGATTGAGGAAGGCGCCATTAGAGAAACATTTGAAGAATCTGGATTTAATGTTAAAATATCTGGTATTCTTTGTATATATAATAAAGTATTAGGAGGAGTTGATCCACTTATAGGCATTATATATAAAGGTCAAATAATTGAGGGGGAATTACGTTTTGATTCAGGAGAAATTGCAGAAGCTAAGTGGTTTTCATATGATGAAATTTTTTCTATAAAGGATGAGTTAAGAAATCCATTACCTATTTTAAAATGTATAGAAATGTTGAAAAAAGGTAACGTATTACCATTAGATACTATTTTAAAAATATAAAAAATAATAGAATGGGGAATATTAGTAAAATTGCAGTTTTAAAAATTATAAAATTTTTTAAAAATTGAAATTTTTTATTTTCTTAAAAAAATCAATTAAAATGTTTTTATAAAAAAGAAATTATAAATAATTAGCGAAACAAATAATCTAATTTAATAAATATGATTTAATTGGAAGTTACTTTAAATCCATAAAACAACATGGGAGAGACAGAGGGATATGGATCAAAAGTAGTATAAAAAGGAATATATAACATTGCACAAAATAAAAGTATCCGAGAACTCAAATCTATGAAAAAGAAATCGGAATGAATGACAGTAAAATATACACAAATTTTTGTGGTTATTTTGTTGTGTATTCATGAAAGGAGGTTCTTTTTGAATTAAATCACATTTATATAAAAATATAAATAAAGAAAAAGAGGTTTTTAATATGAAAATAAATGAACATGATTATTACAGTCAATTAGCCAATTGGTCATTTGATGAAATAAATTATACATCTGAAAACTTTACAAATTGGGTTTATGAAGATGAAATAAAAAAACATGCTAAAAAAGATTCAAAAATACTTGATTTAGGAACAGCTGCTGGAGAAAAAGTTTTAAAACAATTCCCAGAATGTGCTGAAATATTAGGAACAGATTTCTCTGAAGAAATGATAAAAGCTGCGAATAAGAACTTAAAAGAACAAGGAAGAAAAAATATATCATTTAGAGTAATGAACAATTTAGAAATGGACACTCCTGACAGTTATTTTGATATAGTAACAGCTCGTCACACTGTAATAGACCCAAAACAAATATACAAAACATTAAAATCAGGAGGATATTTAATAATAAGAGGAGTTGACCAATTAGATTGTTGGAGTTTAAAGAAAATGTTTAACAGAGGCCAAGCATTTTACGACAAAAAACCAATAAGTTTACTAGATTATGAAGCTGTATTAAATGCTGGATTCAAAGATGTAGAGTTAATTCCTTTACATGTAATTGAATATTACAAAACAAAAGATGATTTATATGCTTTGCTTTTAAAAGTTCCAATTTTAGATAATTTATCAGAATTAGAGCAAAATGAAGAGTATGAAAGAATTCCTATTGAAAAAGATATCTTTGAACAATATGTAGCTGAAAATACAAACGAAAAAGGAATAAAATTAATAAGAAGATATTATGGAATAATTGCTAGAAAATAGTAGAAAATTATAAATTTGCAGTTTTGAAGGTAGGGTACTTAAAATCTTCAAAATTGCAAATTTTTGTTGTTTTTAGAAAAAATCAGAAATATTTGAAATTTAATAAATCTAGAAAAATTTTAACGAAAATAAAAATTTCAGAAAAATGAAATTCAAAAAATAATTTATGAAAAGAAATATATAAAGAAAATCTCGAATTATAAAAAACTAAAATAAAATTTAATAATTTGTAAAATATAAATACTAAAAATTTCTGAAAATCTAAGTGAGGGAGGTAAGAAGATACCATATCAATTTACCTATTTTGTTATATATAACATTGCACAAAATAAAAGTAGTCGCTCATTTTTTTTAGACTGATAGTTAGTTGTAATTATCAGTTTTTTATTATATAATAAAAAAAGATATAAGTTGAAGATAAATAGTAATTTATAAAGGGGGTAAAAGTTTTGGTCAAATGGATTAAATTATTTAATAATCAATATTTAG
>CAMZHI010000024.1 GCA_947306755.1 uncultured Clostridia bacterium
ACAATTAGTATTTCCATACTTTAATAATTGTATCATATACTATCCTTTCAAATTGACTATCTAATTTTTGTCAAATGTTTTTTTACAAAATTATTATAATATTTTTTTGCACAACAAACAAGCGAAAATGATATAATTTTTTTAAAAGTGTATCTTTTTCGCCTAAAGTATGTTAAACTTTATTTAGTTAATCATTTAAGAATGTTGTATTATTTTTGCACATTGAATATAACATTCTTAAGATTTTTGTTGAACAAGCAGTTAGGCTTTCGTAATAGTGTTTGCCTTCTGCTTTTTTCTTTAAATAATAATTATATACTGGATGATTAGGGCATTGATGACCTAGTTTGACTACAATTTGGCTTATGTTAAATAATATCCATCTTACATATTTATCTCCTCTCTTTGATATTGCTCCATGTACATTTATACTTTTTCCTGATTGAATTATTGTTGGATCTAGTCCACAAAATGCTATTAATTGTTTATGGTTATCAAATCTAGTAATATCTCCTAATTCTCCCAATAATTCTGCCGCTAACACTTCTCCTATTCCATAAAATGAATTTATTATTTTAAAATATGGTGATTGTCTTGCTGTTTCAATCATCTTTCCTTTTATCTCCTTTAATGCCTTTATATTCTCTTGTAATATGCCTGCCATGTCTGATAAATTTTTAACATCAGCATGTTCTTTATCTACTCCTGGATAAGAGTTCATTGCAATGTCTTTTATTTGTTGTGCTAATCTTTTGTAATAATAATCATGTCTCGAATTTGTTTTATATAAATTATTATATAAAGCATCTATTCTTTTTTCTTTAACTATGTATGCATGAGGAAATGCCTTTATAAAATTTATAGCTGTTTCTTCATAGATTCTACTACTTTTAAATATTTCTTCAAACTCTGGAAAGCAGATATTTATTAGCCTTTTATATCTATTCTTGCAACTTACATTTACTTGTGTTAAATAAAAATATTGTCTCGTTAATGCTTTTAAATTAGCATATAAATCTTTTTTCGATAAATCATGGTATTCTACTTCATTTACAAAAAATAACTTTGCCAATCTAAAACAGTCCTTTTTATCTGTTTTGGTTTTTCTTATTGTGTCATAATTATTTTTAGTTGTTAAACTATTAATTACCAAAGTATTAAATCCATTATCTTTAAAATATCTTTCTACTGGTAAATGATATATTCCAGTCGATTCCATAAATACTGTTAGATCATTTATATCAAATGTTTCTACCTGTTTTCTTATTTTCTCAAAACCTTCAAAATTATGCTTTACTTCAATGGAATCAATTAATATTTCTCCATCACTGTTCATAAGCATAAACATACTTTTACTCTTTGCAACATCGACACTCAATACACTTTTCAAAATTATTCACCTTCTTTCTTGTTGAACTTAAGTCTTTCACTCCCACTATTATTTCATCAGGCTTGTTATATAGAGTCTTTGCCCTCACTATCTTAAACTAAATTAATAATAGAAATAAAAGCCGAACTGCCAATTTGTTAGATTCTAAGACCTCTGTAATTTGCTGTTCTAACTTAAATTCTTATGTAAATAATTTTATAACGAAAAAAATTAGATGTAAATTAAAATTATTTACATCTAACAGTATACCTGTAATTTGTCTTTTATCTACAAATATTTTTAATTCAATATCTCTATACTTATTAAATCTATATTTTGAGGATATGATTTTGTAACATCTCCTTTAAAAGTAACTTTAACTCTTTTTCCAATTTCATAACCTTTATTTTTTTGGTATTTTATTAACACTGCTTTACTTGCAATTCTTGGATCTTCTTTATCTGGAACTATACTTACACATTCTTCATTCATTATATTTTTTATAGTTCCTTCAAATGTTACAATATCATTACTACTTGTCGTTGTATCTGTCTCTGTTCTTGTTTCTGTGCTTGTTTGTTGATCTATATTACTATTTGAATTTAAACTTGCATTATTGGTATTGCTTGTATTATTTTGTCTAACTGCAGTATTATTATTTCTATTATTATTTTGCGAAGTTGTTGTATTTTCTGTAATTTTATTTTCTTCTTCGTTATCTTCTTCTACTTCTACTCTTGTTTCATCTGCTACCAATACGTCTGTATTATCTACTTTTAATGCAAAGTAAGGTTGTTCTTTATTTTCCTCTTTTAAGTATAAGATAAAATCACTATCAAATATCATTTTTCTTTTTTTATCTACCAAAGATTTTTGTGTAGCATCAATTACTGCCTCACTTTTTACACTACCACCTACATTATTCAATTCAAAGTCTATTGTTTGTAATGCTTGTTTTATATAGTAATTACTATTTTTTATTTCTCTACCACATAACTCATCATAGTTTATTTCATCATTTACTTTTATAAATGGTATTCTTAATATATCTTCTTTTTCAAATGTATTTTTACCAGAATAATTACTTTGCTGTTTTTTTATTTCATTATAGTTTTCTTCAAATGATTTGTTTTCTCCTGTTGTTTTATATAAAATAACTTCTTCTCCATCTTTTGTTTTTAATTTAATTGCAAAATCTTTTTCTGAATTATAAAACAATATTTCTACATTTTTACTTGCCTCTGGCTTATTACTGCTATCTACTCCAAAACATTTAACTCTATTTTCTGAATTTTTAAATTCCATGCTTCCCATTGCTGTTGAAAATGGCTCTAAAAATTCAAATTCTTTCTTTAGCATTGCATATAATACATATCCGTTTGAATCATTCCAATCAATTCTCTCTATTAGTTTACTATCTTCATTAAATTTTTGTTTTATCCCAGTTTTAATTTTATTTTTTAAATCTTCTCCAACTGCTTGTCCATGTATTTTAAAATATGAATTTTCTGACAATTGCTCTGCTTTAAAGCTTTGTTTGTTTAATTCATTTGCAAGTTCCGATTCTCCATCTACAAATTCAATTTTACCTTTTATAACATCATTCATAAAGTCATTCCATACTAGATTAAAAGTACCAACCCAAACTTTATTACTATCCATTGTTGATAATTTACTTGTATATGTAGGTGTAATTTGTGTTTTTCCTGTAAATCTTTTAATAATTTTCATTGTTGCATATACTCCTCCAGCAAGTAAAACACTTATACATAATATTGCTATAATTACCTTTGTAACTTTATTCATTTCATCAAATCCTTTCTTTATTAGTATTCTTCGTAATTCTTTTTTGCCTCTATGGATAAGATTTTTTACATTTTGAACCGACTCTCCAAGTATTTGTGCAGTTTCTTGATATGTTAGTTCTTCAATTTTTACTAAATATATTGCATTTTTATATCTATCATCTAGCATATCTATTGCATTCATTATTGCTTTTCTTTTCTCATTCTTTGTTACAATATCAGCAACATCTTGACCAATTTGTTCTGTCTTATTATAATAATCTTCATTTATCTCTGTTCTTCTTTTTTCCATATTATTTAAATTATAAGCTTGACTTTTAGCAACTAAATATAAATAATATTTAAAAGTATATACTTCTTTAATCTTATTTTGCATAACATAAATAAAGACATCTTGAGTAATATCTTCTGCTTTTTGATAATCTTTTACTATATTGTAAACAAAGTATTGTATTTTATCTTTATACTTGTTATATAGCAATTCAAAAGCACTTTTTTCTCCATCTAAATATTCATTATATAATTTTATATCTAAATCTTTTTCCATATCTTACCCTGCTTTCATATATATAAACAGATGAAAATCAAAAAAGTTTCATTTTCTTTAAATTTTTTTATAAAATTTAAGAGAGATTAAATCTCCCTTACAAATTACTATTTATCTATTTATAATGCTAATATTCCCAAATGCTCTAATAAGATTTTTAATCCTATTATTATTAAAACAATACCTCCTGCAAGTTCTGCTCTGTTTTGAAATTTATCTCCAAATTTGTTTCCAATTATTACTCCTAAAAAAGACAATACAAAAGTAATTATTCCTATAATTGATATTGAAAGTAATAGATTAACTTCAAAAAAAGCAAATGTTACACCAACTGCTAATGCATCAATACTTGTTGCAATAGCCAATAAAAGCATAGTTTTCACATCAACTTTATCATTTCTTTTTTCTACCTCATCATCTGTAGAATCTTTTATCATATTTCCACCAATTATTGCTAATAATATAAAAGCAATCCAATGGTCTACACTTTGAACAAATGAACTAAATGTACTCCCTAAAAAATATCCCAAAACTGGCATTAATGCTTGAAATACCCCAAAATATAATGCTATTGTTATTGCTTTTTTCCAATTTATTTTTTTCATTGATAGACCTTTACATATAGATACAGCAAAAGCATCCATAGCTAGTCCAACTCCTATTGCTATTATTTCAAATAATTCCATTTTCATTTCTCCTATTTTTTTATCTAACATGTTAACAATATTACTTATATTGTTAACAAGCGACAAATTACTATTTCTCTCGCACATATTATATCATAAAATACTAAATCAAATCACATTTTATAAAAAAAATGTGGATAACTTTCTTAATTTTCTGAGAAGTTTCTTCGTTTTGTGGTATTATTTGTAAATCTTTTAGATTTTATCAAATTGTATAACTCATTATTTGCAATATTTATAAGATTTTTTTTAAAAAAGAGTTCGAAAAATTTAAAAAACTATTGATTTTTATCTTTTTTTTTAGCTAGTAAGTAGAAGGGTATTTTATAGAAATTAAAAAAATTTATAAAAAATGTCCAAAATTTTATTTGTCATGACGGTTCTATATATAGAAGAGTATAAATTTTTTTAAATATTTGTACCATTTTTTAATTTACTATTACCAAATTGGGGTAAAAATGAAGAAACAAGTGAAGAATATAAAAAATTTTACAAATTATAATTTTACTAGCAACAAATGCCCCCTAGATTACTTTATAAAGTGAAAGAATATAAAAAAAATTTAAAAATTTTACAAAAACACCTGACAAAATGCAAAAAAATTACTTATTAAGTGAAGGGGAATTATATAGAAATTTAAAAAATTAAAAAAAAATGGTCAAAAATTTCTTCGTCAATACGGCTATATATATATAGAAACATAAAAAAATTTTAAAAAAGTCAAAATTTAGTATGAGAAGTGGGATTATATATAGAAGGGTAAAAAATTTTTAAAAATAATTGTCCCCTTTTTGGGTTAAAAAAAAGTCTTTATATATAGAAGGGTATAAAATTCTTAAAAATAAAATGTCCACTTTTTCGATTCTGAAGTGTTATTAACAGTAGAAGGATATTTTAAAAAATTTTAAAATAATTGTCCCCTTTTTATACAGTTAAAGTGTTTTTATATATAGAGGGGGTAAAAATTTCAAGAATTTAAAAAGCCATATTCTTCTATATTAAGAACTACAAAAGAAAAATTATAAAAATAATTTCCAAAAAGAACGGACTAACAAATTCTACACATCAGAGATGTTAGAATTTGTAACGTTCGCATATTTTTCCTCTACGTCAAGTCTATCATCTTCGATGATGACTTTCCAAGAGTAAAAAAGTATTGACAATGCATAAATGTTATGTTAATTTATAACCGAAGGGTGACCAAAGTTACACTTAACTTAACATTATGCAGGTTGATATATCAATGAAATAAGTTAAGGAGGTGTGATTATGGAAAAGCTTGATAATATAGTTATGTATTCGCCAAAAGATGTTAGCAAACTCCTTCATTTAGGTAATACTAAATGTTTAGAATTATTTAATTCTAAGGATTTTCCAAGCATAAGAATTGGACGAGCATTCTGGGTAAACTCAGATTGTCTTGAAAAGTTCTTAAGTGAAAAGCATGTTGTTGGTCAGACAAATGATGACTTGCTAGTTTAAGCAAATTAGAAATAACTATTTACAAGATCACCCTGTACTTACACGATAATACATATAATTTAAAGGTACAAAGTTTGCAGGGCGATTCTTCCTAAATTAAGGAGGAAAACAATGCAACACTCAAAAGGTATTACAGTTGGAACATATACAGTAAAAACAAAGAAAAAGGTAAATAGCCTGCCTATCTGTCCAACTTGTAAGAAATGTAAAGATAGGAAAATCTGTAGCAATAGAAAAAAACTTTCTAAATGTCCTATATGCAAGAATTGTAAAAATGCAGAACAATGTGATATTTTCTATATTACTACTTGTTCAAAAGCAATTTTAAATCTAGGTAGAAGTCCTCAAACTGGTAAAGAAATTAAAAAGTCATTTACTGGTAAAACTGAAGATGAAGCTTTATACAAGCTTTATCAATTTAAAGATGAAGTAAAGAAAAACGGACTACCTAGAAATATTATTCAAAAATCTGTAGTTACAATTTACTCTCTAGGTTGCCAAATGGAAGAAATCAAAAAGTCCAGAGGCAAAATTGGAACTAATGCATATAGAACTAATATAAGTACTTTAAAAAGAATTGCGGAATATGATTTTGCAAATATTCCTATTGAAAAAGTTAAAAAAGAGCATATTGAAGATTTTTTGGAAGATGAAAGAGATAAGTCTAATTCTATAATTAAAAAAGATTATGGAATGCTTGCAAGAATCTATGATTATGCTGAAGAAAATGATTACATTAAATAGAACTTTTTCAGGGGATTTAACAAAATAGAAAAGACTCAGAGTAAAATTGCTACAAAACAAGTAACTCCAATGACATTCGAAGAAGAAAAAAGATTTAAAGAATATCTAGCAAACGATACTCATCCATATAAAAATCTTGTTATAATCGAATTGTTCACTGGAATGAGATTAGGAGAATGTTTAGCACTTAATATTTCTGATGTTGATATTGCAAGCAACACAATTCGTGTTAGCAAAATATTAACACATGATGAAAATCATAAGCCATATATACATGAATCTGCCTTATCTCAAACAAAAGACGGAGCAAGACTTGTACAGATTAATGATGTTTTTAAACCTAATGTTATTGAAGCAATAGAAAATGCAAAACAAAATGCAGAGAATACTGAAAACTTATTATTCTGCCAAAGTAATGGCTCACTTATTTTAGAAAGTAGTGTAAATAGTTATTTAAAAAAAGTTGCAAAAGATGTTGAATTAAGCTATTGGAAGCATTTTAGCTCACATAGATTAAGACACACATTTGCAACAAGATGTATTGAAGCAGGTATTACTCTTCCTGTTCTTCAAACTTTGATGGGACACCATGATATTCAAACAACCATCAATGAATATGGTAAAGTATTTAACTTTTATCAACGAAAAGAGAAAGAAAAATATATAAACTATGTAACAGCTGGAATAAGTGAGATGTAGCGAAGTTTAAAAATTAAAATTAGATAAAAAATTTCCAAGTCAAATTTCCAAAATGGATTTGATAATATAAAATGCAGTAATATCAATAGATATGTGGTTTTTTGAGGTAGTCGCCTCGACCATAATTTTGCGATTTTGCAAAAAGTCGAGAGAATTTATTAAAATTCAAAAACATTCAAATATGCTATTTTCCAAGAAAATTAGGAAATAGCATATTTTTTTAATTACTAAAAAATAATGAATATAAAAAAAAACAAATAGAGCCTTTGATGAATATCCAAATTTTCAATATATTTTAGAAGAAAATCAACATTTAGTATTAAATGAAACTGAATGTAAAATGATGAAAAAATTAATTACAATTCATATGGATATTAGGGATTTTGAAGAAAAAGAAATTTTCCTTTTAGGTGGTAAAGAAGTACAAAATTATATGGATAATTTGGAAATGCAACTGCCTGAATTAAAAGGAAAAAGAGAAATTTTATGGAGAAAGCACAAAACTGCAAATGTCAATGAGAAAAAGGATATTTTAAAAGAAATTAATGAGCTCACTGATAAAATTAATGCTATCCATGCACAGAAAAATGCTTGTAGCAGAATTA
The DNA here is from genome assembly GCA_947306755.1 of uncultured Clostridia bacterium. GTDB lineage: Bacteria > Bacillota > Clostridia > TANB77 > CAG-508 > CAG-269. Next base: position 7,938 of record CAMZHI010000024.1, read on the forward strand.
TTGATAGATATGAAGAGATTATAGAAGACTACAAGAAAGAACTTGAATCTAACGAAAAATTACAAGAACTAATAATTGCGGATAGAAAGAAAAAAGTAAGAAATAGTTAAATTTCAAATTTATAAAACGGATTTAAAAAAAGTTTGATAAGGGAACAGAAGATAATTTGTTTTGAAATTTTAAAAGAAAAATTGTACTTTTTTCTATATGCTAAAATGCAAGTAAAAAAAAAGATAAAAAAATATGAAATGAAGAGATAATATTTTCTTCATTTCATATTTTACTTATTTAAGGCTAGATTTTGGAATTGCAACTAATGGACGAAATCCATTGAGATTGCAAGAAACCGTACTACCGTGGATGATTCACACACCCGCCGCTATAAATACTTAATACTGCCCAGCTTGCAGCTGAGGAAGGAGAAGCCAACCAGTATGCAATAGCTTTATCATTTGTCGTTTTTACCCACATATTATCTGAACTTGTGTCTAATCCATTGGCAATGAAATTCCATGAATCTGTTTCCATTTTTACATTATATCCATTTTCATTTGCATTGTCAGAAGTTATATCAGTCGTATTTGTTCCATATGTTCCAAGTTTAGTATCATGTTTTTTGTTGTATGATAATGAAAACATTTCAATTGTTGGTCCTCCTATTGCATATGCCCCATTTACACTACCTGCGAAATTGCTCCACTTGCTTGTGTCCATCATAAATGCTACTGCTTTCATATTAGGATTATTTTTTGTTGTTACTAATGTGCTATTTACCCACTTTAAATATTTACTTGTTTGTGGATTATTTTTTATTGTATTAGAGTCTGTTCCTTTACTCCATTCTTCTGTTTCCATTATTGTTCCTATATATGGACTATTATAAATTTCACGGTCTCCGAAGTATCTACAATATTCTGTACTTTGACCTTCTGTTAATAGTTCATTTGGTAATGTTGAACCAGGTACATAATCACTTGCTATTAGGTAAATATATTCATCATCATCATAGAATAATTGCCATTGAACATTATCTACAGATGTATAATCTGTTGTTTCACCATATAATGTACTTAAATCTGGAACTCCTTTTAAACTAGTGTTAGTGTTTAAAGTTTTTATAGTTACTTTACTATTATCTTTTTTCCCTGCTGGAATAATAATTTCTTGTCCTTGTGCTTTCATTTTCCAATTTTTATTATCAGAATCATCAACATCATAATCAGTTTCAAATTCTTTTTTTAATTCATCCATCAATGTATCTTTTGTATAACTTCCTTGTCCTCCTGTCAATGCTGCATGATAAGCAAGCTGTATTTTTTCAGTAATTTGCGAATTAGTTGTATTTTCCTTTGCGGTAGTTGCTTTCTGTAAAATTCCATTATCTCCACTTAGCATTGAAATAGAAATTCCTGCTAAAATCAATAGAACAATGATTGTAACAACTAAAGCTATCAAAGTTATACCATTACTGGCTTCTAGAGTATTTTTAATATTTTTATTCATAGTTTTTTCCTTTCTTTTTTCATTTGATTTTCTACAAATTTTATACCATATTTTCATTTTTTATGCAAGCATTTTTAATTGCAAATTCATAGTTGAGTTATTGCTTCAATCAATAATATGTAATGATATAACTACATACAAAATACTAGAAAATCATAATTATATTTTGTATGCTTTTATTTTGTCTTTCTCATATAGCAATTAGGCATAATTTTCTAATTTCAAGCCTCTATACCACCTCCAACAGCTTTAAAAACGATATATTATTTTTATATTATTATACCGTTTCGAACGTATAATATCAAGGCGTACTTTTTTGATATTATATATTTATAAAATGCGTTTAGGAGTTGAAAAATGAGCAAATTTGACAAAAATACGTTAGGAAATGCTTTAATAAAAGCTGATGGAAAAATTATTATTAAATTACAAGAAGCAATAGATAAAAAAGGAACAACAAAATATGCACTCCCTAAAAAAACAAATATTAGATATGATATTACTGTATTTATTGAAGCATCTTTAATATCATTACTAGCAAATGTATCTGCTATTTTTTTAGGATTTGTTAATGAACCTATAGATGATGATAAATATTTTTACTCTTTGGTCGCATTATAGTGCTATTTTGATTCTTCACACACTTTAATAACACTTTGTCGTTTAATATCATATCTAATTATAGCAATTACAGTAGATATTAATATACATATATAAAATATAAATCCAGTATATGCTTTTGCATAAAAATCATATATTATCCAGCCACATACTTTACCTAATGTATAACGTCTAAAATTTTTCTCTTTCGATTGAAGAACAGATAAAGTATAAAATACTAGACTTGCAACAGGTAATATGTCAAACCAAGTTTTAAATGTTAAAATACCACTCAATATTGATATAATAATCAAGATTACTTGAATAATAATTGGTACATTTTTATTCTTTTGATCATATTTATATTTTATATAAGTTTGCACAATTGCAATTAAACATACAACTATTGCTGAGTATTTCTTTAATATTAAAAAACTAAGTAAAGCCACAAAATTTGCTAAAATCATACCTATTAATATTTTTCTTTTATCTTTAAATTGCATTGTAATTACATTTATTAATGAACTTATACCTAAAATTACATTTGCAACTATAATATTTACCATTTTAATTTCTCCCTTCAATTCTATAAATCTAATTTTAAATAAACAGGATCTTTCATTGGACTATCTGTATATTGTTCTATTTCATAAAATCCCATTTTTTTATACATTTCAATTGCACTTTTAAAAAATGGAAATGTATCTAATACAATTGATTTATAACCTATATTTTTAGCATCATCTATAACTTTTTTTGCTAAAGAATACCCTATATGTTTCCCTCTAAATTCAGGTTTAACATATAATCTTTTCATTTCACAAACTTCATTATTGAGTTTTTTCAGTCCTATACAGCCTGCTAAACTACCATCATAAAAAGCTATATATAGTCTACCATTTGGATATCCATATTTTTCTTCTAAATGTTCAATTTCTTGATCAAAATGTTGCATTTTTAAATATTCTATAAAAGCTTTATCACCAGCTATTACTAAGTTAGCATATTCTGTAAACAGTTCTCTAATTTCTTTATTATATTTATATCCTTCTTTAATTTCTAATTCCATACATATACCTCTTTCTTATAATATTTTCATATCTTTTAATTCAAGTTCTGTTTTTTCTTCCCATGAAGATGCTTGAACTTCTGCAATATGCTCTTTTTCAAGTATTAACATCAATATTCTGGATTGACCTATTCCTCCACCTATTGTATAAGGTAATTCTTTTTTTAATATCTTTTGATGATATGGAAATTCAAGCCTATCCATACATTTAGATTTTTCTAATTGTTCTTTTAAAGATGTTTCATCTACTCTAATTCCCATTGAAGAAATTTCTATTGTTTTATCAATTGCTTTATCATAAATTAATAAATCCCCATCTAATTTCCAGTCATCATAATCTGGACTTCTTTTATCGTGAACTACTCCAGATTTTAATTTATCTCCAATACCTATTATAAATACTGCCTTTTTCTCTTTTCCTATTAGTTGTTCTCTTTCAATAGGCATTTTATCTGGATACATATCTTCTAATTCTTGACTTGTTATAAAATATATAGTTTTAGGTAAATCCAATGTCAAATAATGATATTTCTTTTTCATAAATACTGATGTTTGTCTAATTGCTTTGTAAATACTTTTTACCGTATCCTTTAAATAATCAATGGTTCTGTCTTCCGTTCCTATTACTTTTTCCCAATCCCATTGTTCTACATATAAAGAATGAATATCATCAACTATTTCGTCTTTTCTAATAGCCTTCATATCTGTATATATTCCTTTGTGCGCCGGAATTTTATATTTACCAAGTGATACTCTCTTCCACTTTGCTAGAGAATGTACTATTTCAAATTTTTCATCTTCTTTTTTAAAACTTACAGCTTTTTCAACTCCAGTTAATTTATCTTGTAAACCAGTAGATGTTTTTACAAATATTGGACTTTGTACTTTTGTTAATCCTAATCTTGATCTCAATTGGCTCTCAAAATGTTTTTTACATTCATCAATTGCCGTCAATAGTTCTAAATAACTAATTTCTTTCTTCATTTCAATTCCCTCTTTCTTAATTTAATTTTTTGGTAAAACCATATAATTGTTGGCACGAAATCAAAGATTTCGACAACAATTTATAAATAAATTAAGATACTTGTAGGACATATCTATTTTATTTTTACATAAAATAGATTTAACCCAAAATGAATAAATCTATTTCATGTTTTTTTATTATTTTTATTATTGTCATTATTATTATCATTTTCACTTTCCATTTGAACCACCCCACTTTAAAATTACTTTTAATTTTAATTAATTTATTTTCTTTAATAACCTAATAAATTTTTACCTCCTTTCTAAATACAAAAATCCCTGTATCATCCTACAATAAGGACGAATACAGGGTATCCGCGGTGCCACCTTAATTATTATCAAAGAATTTTATTTCTAATATTTTTCAACTTTAATAATCACTTTTTATTCTGCTCCAACAAACATAGCAATATGATAACGGATTGCTTCCGAACTAGTCTACTAAGCATCATTGCCTTTCGGTAGTCTGCTCAGAGGTGTTCTTTCACTAAACTCTTATAACTACTTCACACTATACGTAGCTCACTTTTATAAACTGTAAAGTTACTTTTCCTCTTCATAGCATTTATAATACTATAATACCACAAATTTACTATATTTGTCAATAGACTTATGTAAACTTTGTGCTATTATAAGTAATTATATCCAAATAAAAACTTTTTACACATTTTTATTTTTTATATAATTTCCTTCAAATTCTCTTGCAAGAATATCCATAAAAACATCATCATAATATTTTCCATTTAGGAAATAAGCTTCCCTTCTTCTTCCATATTCTTTAAATCCTACTTTTTTATAACAAGCTATAGCTCTTTCATTAAAAGCCTTAACTCCTAAATGAATACTATTTAAGTTTAAATAATTAAAACCATAATCTAATAATAATCTTAAACTTTCAGTTCCATATCCATTATTTCTTTTATTTTCATCTCCTATAAAAATTCCTACTTCTGCACTTCTATTTATATGATTAATATTCATAATTCCACAATTTCCTATAAGCTCATCATTTTCTAAATCTACAATTGCAAAATTTAGGTCATTGTTTTTTAAAGTATTTTCAAGCCATTCCCTTTCAGATTCTACTGTCATAATGCTACTGCTTTTTCCAATACCATCTGTTGTTTTGAAATCACAAAACCATTCTACATATTTTTCTGCATCTTCAACACTTACTGGAGATAAATATATTCTTTCTCCAATTAATTTTTTATAATATTTCATTTATATCAACCTCTTTTCCTAATTTATTTTACTATACTTTCTAACAAAGTTATTTTTTTATTATCTACATCTAATTCACATTCAATTCCATAAGGAATTATACCTATTGGAGAGCTATGTCCAAAATTCACGTTATATAATACTGGCATATCTTCTCTATTAAATTCTTTTAAAACTTTTCTATATACTTCTTTATATTCCTCATAATATTTTTCCTCTTTTGGTTTGCCTACTATAATTCCCTTTGCAACATTAAATATACCTTGAGCTCCTAAATTTAATAAGTAGAAATAAATGTAATCAGGTTCAGGCATTTCCTCGCTAGTTTCAAAGAATAATATTTTATCTTTCCATTCCTCTAAAGAAGGCCATATTTCTGTACCTACATAAATAGGAAAAGCATCTAAACAACCACCTAATAATTTTCCTGTAACTTTTCCTTTGCCTTGAACAACCTCATATCCTTTTTCGTCTTTTATTCTTTTTTTTGCTTTATTGATATTTTCTTCGCACCAGCTTATATGTTCATTGGTCCAATACTCACATTTTTTTATTTCATATTTTTCTTGCGGATTAAACCATAAATCTCTAATAGCTTTTTCGGTATAATCATACATATCTACATATTCGGCAAAATCGCATAATAAACATGGGCCATAATATGAAATCAACCCTGTTTTATATAACATTAAATGATTAGCTGTTGTATCAGAAAATCCTGAAAATATTTTAGGATTATTTTTTATAACATCATAATCAATATATGGTAATATTCTAATAGTTTCTTCTCCACCTATTGCACATATGATTGCCTTTATACTTTTATCCTTAAATGCAGCCATTAAATCTTCTGCTCTCTTTTCTGGGTGTTCTCTTAAGTATTCTATTCCTTTTAAAGTATTTGGCATTGTTACAACTTCTAAACCAAATTTTTCTTCTAATCTTTGTTTTCCTAAATAATATTTATGTATAAATTCTTTCTCTCCTAACATTCCACTTGATAAACTTACTATTGCAACTTTATCGCCTTTTCTTAATCTTTCTGGCTTTATCATAATTTTATCCTCCATAAAAATTCACTTCCTTCTTAAAAAAATAAGCCTCACAAAAGAATCTCTTTTAAGACTCCTTTGCAAGACTTTTATATATCTCACTTTCGTGTAAACAATCAATCTATTTTAATTGTCCTTTATCGCTCGGATTTGGTAATCCTAGATAAACTCTTAAATTATATTTCCTATTGTAACATGTTATTTCAATTTTGTCAAATGGAGTAATTCGTTCGTTTTGTAGTTTCTCCAAATATACAGCTACTCCATCTTCATCATTTGATAATGTTATTTCATCAGCTTTTTCTTTAACTATATCGATAGCATTATCCACAGCAACTCTATATCCTACTTGTTCAAACATTGATAAGTCATTATTATCATCTCCAATTGCAATTGTATCTTCTTTTGGTATATTTAAAATTTCTAATAACTTTCTCACTGCGTTTCCTTTGTTGGAATTTATATTTGCAATATCACAAAATACTGTTTTATCATCTTTAAATTTATCATCTAATAGACTCTTATGTCTATTTTTAATCTCTACGTTTTCTACTTTATCAATTTTAGGAATTAAGTTTTTTATTTTATCAAAATCACTATCTGCTATCGTGCATTGAACAACAGGATTGTTATAAACAAAATCTTTTATATCCTCATCTAATTGGATTTCTTGATCTGCATGTTTTACTTTATTTACAACTCTACCTTCTCCAACATTCATAATAAATCTAACATCTTCAGGATTAGCAATTTTATATAATTCTATTAAAGCTTCTTTATTCATTTCATTTACATATAATACTTTATTTTCTTCATAATCATAAATCATTCCACCACTTGATGTAATAATATATTTACTTGCAAAGCATTCTCTACTAATCTGTTCTGTATATTTTCTAGGTCTACCTGAACATAAAATAACTAATATGCCTTTATCAGTAATTCTTTTTATAGTATTTATCGTTCTTGATGATAATTTTCTATTACTATCTCTTAATGTTCCATCTATATCAATAAAAATTGCTTTAATCATATCTTTCATATCTCTCCTATAAAATATCATCTTTCTATTTTTATCGTACCATAAAGCACCTAATCTATCTAATGATTCCTTTTTATGTTTCTAAAAATTATAAATTCCTTCTTTCAATTATAACTATTATATTTTTTCTATTATACTACAATATTATCTTATAAACAATAACAAATAAACCAATTACTTTAATACCGTCTCCATATCTTTATCCCCTCTACCAGATAAATTTATAATTATGCAGTCATCCTTATCGTATTTTTTAGCTATTTTTATTCCATATGCTATAGCGTGACTACTTTCTAATGCAGGAATAATTCCTTCTAGTCTTGTTAATAACTTAAACGCATCTACTGCTTCTTCATCTGTTATGCCATCATATTTAACTCTTCCAATTTTATTAAGATAGGCATGTTCTGGACCAATTCCTGGATAATCCAATCCAGATGAAATTGAATATGCATCTTGGACTTCGCCGTTTTCATCTTCCATAATATATGTTTTCATTCCGTGCAGAATTCCAATCTTGTTGTTATAAATAGCACTTGCATGTTTTCCTGTTTTTAACCCCTTTCCTGCTCCTTCAATTCCAAATATCTCTACATTTTTATCTTTGATAAACTCATTAAATAAACCTATACTATTACTTCCACCTCCAACACATGCAACAATTGCCTTAGGTAGCTTATTTTCTTGTTCCAAAATTTGCCTTCTTGCTTCCTCTCCAATAATTTTTTGAAAGAACTTAACCATTTCAGGATACGGACTTGGTCCTACACATGAACCTATTAAATAAAAACAATCCATATTTTCTAATAGGTATTTAAAAGCAACATCAACAGCTTCTTTTAATGTTTGCTCTCCTTCTTTTACTTCCACAATTTCAGCTCCAAGAAGTTTCATTTTTTGAACATTACTAAATTGTTTTTTTACATCTTTAGCACCCATAAAAATTGTACACCTTAAATTAAAAAGACTACACACAGTAGCTGTTGCAACACCATGCTGTCCAGCTCCTGTTTCTGCAATAATATGAGTTTTTCCCATTCTCTTTGCAAGTAAAGCTTGACCTATAGCATTATTTATTTTGTGTGCTCCAGTATGATTTAAATCTTCTCTTTTTAAAAATATCTTTGCTCCTCCAGCATACTTGCTTAAGTTTTCAGCATAATACAATGGTGATGGTCTTCCTACATATTGTTTTAAATAGTATTCATATTGTGCTAAAAATGATTTGTCGTCTTTCGCTTTTAAGAATTCTTTTTCAATTTCATTTAATTTTTCTTTTAATTCTTGTGGCACATATTGTCCACCAAATTCTCCATAATTCATAATAATTACCTTCTTTCTTTAAATTAAAATATTTTTTATAAAAATAATTTTGGCACCTAAGTTGCCAGTCTGACTCCATATGCACCACCTCCTTTTTAGCATACAAAAAAACACATATACGAAGTCAACCACTCCATACATGTGCTTTAATAATATACAATTTTATTATTTTAAAGCATGACAAATTTGTATGGGTGATTTACATTTTCCCATACTATCCACCAATTATTTAATTTAACATTAATTAAATTATTCATGGACTTTGCCTCCTTTAAATTTCTGTTACTATTATACAGTTATTATTATTGTTTTGTCAATATTTAATGTAAATTAATTATTTCGTTGTATTCTAACTTCTTCGATTTAAAAATTCTTTTATAATACATCTTACACTTATGTAGTTTAGATTAAATTGCAAATAGTTATTCTTTATTTTTAATTCTTTTAAACTACGCAAAAGGGCAGACACAGCTAAAAGCTGTATCTGCCCCCTGCATTATGGCAAGCTGGGCATGGTCATCCGATATGCTTATCCAAAAGCTTTTGAACTCTTGGATCTGTGTTCAGCACAGTGTGTGCCTCTTCTTTCAGGATATATTCCTGAACGAGAGAGACAAAGCACAATGCTGACACGTACTCTGACACCTGATTGAAGTCCGCGGACACCATGTCCTTAAAATCGGGCTCAATCTTTTCCTTTGGCTCGAGTACCTTGACACCTTCCATCTTTACAGTGGAGAGGAAAGTGCCAAATTCGGGAAACTTTTTAGAATACCAGGGTGCCACAAGGTACACCTGGTTCTTCTTGATTTCTTCCTCTACCTTCCGAATCGCTTCCAGAGCTTTCTCCTGACGCACCTGTACATTCTGTACCGCAGTCTTTGCTTCAGCTTCATCAGCTTCTGCCTGCTGAACAGCTACTTTTGCCTTTTCAAGCACAGCCTGTGCATCTGCCAGTGTTCCCTGCCTAATCTGCAGAATTGCTTTTGCTTCCTCTAATGAGGACAAAGAGTCTGCAACCTCCTTCTGGAGTTCTTCCCTCTTACGAAGGAGCTCCTCCATTGGGTCGGCAAGTGCAGCAGGTGTCGGTACGAATGCCGGCTCAGGTGCAGGTTCTGGTGTCGGTGCGGATGCTGGCTCAGGTGCAGGTCCTGGTGCCGGTGCGGATGCTGGCTCAGGTGCGGGTGCCGGTGACGACTGGGGAACGGCAGGCTTCCTTTTTCGAGGGCGAGCCTGTTTGTCCCTCCGAGCAGACTCTCTTTTTGTTTGAGCCCACTCTTTTTCTCTCTCGTTCCCTTTTCCTTTCCCCTTGTGGGCCTTATCGCCCATGGCGATAAGTTCATTCAGGGAAATTTCCAGTTTCTGTGCCTCTAGTGCGAGGCAGGACTTCCCAGCATGGATGCGATTCATAAGATCGCACCACTCTTGATTTGTGATAACTACTTTTTTTTCTGCCATAATACTTTCCCTCCTGGCAATAGAAACCTGGAGGTCAGCCTCCCCCAGATTTCTATAAATAAAAAATCTTTATTTATAGTAATCCGAAGTTGGCTGATATACTTCGAATGTACTTATATTATACCACAAAACCGCCTAAAAGTCAAAATTTCAGCCTTTAGACGGTTTCCAATTATTTACAATTAATTATTTTTTAGCATTTTTAATTTTAATTCTAATTCATTAATTCTTTCTTCATATATTTGATTTAATTGCTTAAGCCTTTTATAAGATAAAGTATCTATTAAATGAGGATTTTTATCTATTTCTTCTAAAATCTCTCTTTTCTGCAAATCATTTTTAGTACTATTTTGTAAAGAATCAATATAATTATCAACTTTAACTGTAGTATTTTCTTGTTCTTCACCTTCAGTTAATTTCTTTTGATGGTTTAAGATTGACATTATAAATCTCTTTAGTTTATAAAATATATTCATAACTTTTCCCACCTTTTTATTTATGTTCTTCTCCACTTTCTATATTAGCCTTTTGTTCTTTTATTTTATTAATATTTTCTTCTGCTTCTCTTGGAATTCTTTCAATTTCTGCTTCAAGTTCTCTTAAATGTGCTTGGAATCTATATGCTTTTTGCCTTTCTGCTTCAACTGGATCCGAAGGTTTAGCTTCTTCTATATTACTATCTTGTTCTTCTGCATCTTCTGAAGTTTCACCAGAACTCTGTTCTTCTACATCTTCTGAAATTTCATCAGCAGGATGTTCTTCTCCAATTTCATTCATATCTATAGGAATAATAGGTACAACAGGTTGTTCTTCTTCCTCAAATTTGATTTCTTCATCTTCGTGTTCTGGCTTTGGAGAAGTTTCCCTTATTAATTTTAAAACTTTTGCTCTTAAATTTTTGCAATAATTTTCAAAATTTGAAACATGATTTACAGCTTCAACACCATCAATAGCTGTAGCATCAGTTCTTGATAATTGTCTTACTTGGTCAATCAATTCGTTTTTTACTATGAATACCCTTGCATTAACTTCATTAAAATTCTCAAAAATCGAAATATTAGTCCCTTCAATTCTGAAAATAACATATCCATTATACGCATTTTTTCCAATTTCGCAACTTGTAATGTCAAAATTTTCATTAATTCTTTTTAATGAATTTACTAATCTTTTAAATCCTTCAAGTTTTAATTCAACTGGCATTACATAGCTACTTTCGGGAAGGTTTAGAGGAACTGGCCCAGGATTAGGATTTTCTCCTCTTTCTCCTTTTACAAATATATCATTTTCTGTTAAATTTGTTTCTAATGCTCCTATCAAATCATCAAAACTATCAAATCTTCTATCCTCAAAGTTTCTTCTCATTTCTAAAAAATCTAAAAATTCTTCATAATGCTTTTTTAATTCTGTATATTCAGGAGTATCTTCAAGAAGTTTCATTTTTAATGCCTGTTCGTATATTTCCTTAACTCTGTCAAAATCTTCTGAAATTTTATAACTTGCTGCTAAACTTTCAAAAATTTTTAGGATTTGTGGATTAGTAAATCTTTGTCCATTTGGATTATATGTACTATATGCAATAATTGTATCATTTATTAATTTCTGATATTCCTCTATATCTTGATACATATTTTTTGATTGCATTGCTAAAATATTAAGAATATCTTCTCTATTTATTCCATCATTTTCAGTAAGTTTTAACCTAATAATACTGGCAATAAATTCACTTGTCATTCCATCTGTTCTTGTCCCAGGATTGCCTAAAATATGTTGATAAATTCTCGTTTTTTGCCTTTCAATTTCTTCTTGACTTATCCTTTTAGTTGGTTTTAATTCAGAATAATCTTCTGCAATTTCTTGCATAACTTCATTAATGATATCATTATCCTTAACCTTTTCATAATTATTAATTAAAATGTTTATTAATCTATTTAAACTTTCAAACGAAAAACTTTTTCCATTACTTTTTAGCTCTTGTTTTTCTATATTATAAAACCTTTTAATTTTGGAAGATAAAGATTTTCTTTCTTTATCTGTTATAGACTCAGTTTCTATCAATTTTTTTATCAAATTTTCTATCTCATTTATCGACATATCAAACTTCTCCTATGTATTATTTAATTATCAGTAAATACTATCTTTCATAACCTAAATAAATAGAATTTAATTCTTCTTGAATCCCTCTATAATGTATATTAGAAGTTGCAAGTGAAAGTGGAACTATTTTCCAAGGTATTTTTTTACCAGAATCACTAAATTCTTCAAATGCTTTGCACATTTTCTCAGCATCATCTCTTGAAATTACAACTCCACCTACAGAGATATTTTCTTCTGGATTTTGTAGTGCAGTTCTTAACTCTGGTAAAACAGCTGCAATTTGTTCATTTAATTTTTTATCCATTTAATTGATTCCTTTCAATTTATATATTTTATCTTATTTTATCATCTATTTCACTATATTACAAGTGTTTTTTCATTTTATTATCCATATTCCATTTTAGTTGCTCCAGTTCTTTCAATAACACCGTTATCTTTTAATTGTTTTATATTGTAAGAAATTCCATCTTTAGTTAATCCAAATGCATTTGCCATTTGAGTTCGCGTTATATAGGTCTTTCGTTTTTCCAACCAATTGCAAATTTTGATTTTGTATTTACTAATGCATTTGTATCATCTGTATTAGAAACGAAAGCTGTTGCTTCTGATATAATAGTTCCATTTAACATACCATAATATACTATGGTGTTTTTCTCTTTCATATTTTTTATAGCTTCTTCTTTATATATTTTCCATGCATTATTGTTTGGATGTATTTCAATTAAATAATTCCAATTTTGTTCCATTTCTTCAAGTGTTGCTATTTTACAAATATAGTTATACATTATTTACCTCCTATTTTTCTGGCTCAAATGAACAATGTACATGCAATACTTTCCATTGATCTTTTATTTTTTCAACATACATTGTAGTTCTTACAAATGGTTTTGGAAAACTTTTATATTTTGCGATAAAGCATAAACAAGCTGTATCACCTTTTGAAAACACATTAAAGTTTTCTATAATTAGCTCTTCAACTTGTCCAGATTCTGTCTTTTTTCCATTCGTTAAAAAATCTGAAACCAATGCTATATGTTCTCCTAAAGTATATGTATCATTATTCTTATGATTATCATAATATATTAGTTTATTGCCCTCTGTATCATAAAATGTTTTTATTTTTTCAATATCTTTATCACACCACGATTGATTATATTCATTTAAATATTTTAAAAAGTATTCTTTTTTATCTTCCATAATACTCAACCTTCTTTCAAATATCTACTAAATAATATCTGTTCTTCCTTATTAGCAAATTTTTGATATACTTTACAAGCTCTTATATTATCATTTTCTGCTAATACAAAAAATTTATAATACTTGTTTTCATTTTTTACATAATTTAAAACATATTCCATTAATTTTGTACCTATTCCATTATTTTGAAAATCTTGGAGTACATCTATTGAATGTATATAGAACATAGATTTTCCATCTGGTCTTAACATTCCATAGCCATATAAAAATGCAACTATTTTATTCTCTAATATTCCAACAAAGCAATAATTGTCATCATCAATAATAAATTTTTCAATATCTTGCTTTGAAAGTTCTTCGTTATCTATTCTTCCTACATTCGATACAATATTTATATTTTCTTTACTTAATCTAATAAACTCAACATCTTTCATTTAAAACTTTTCTTCCTTTTTTTATAAAATCATCTCTATTATTTTTTATTCCATATATTATTGTTTCTATTGGATAATACATCTCCACTATATCTTGATATTCTTTTGCTTTATTAATATCTATATCTCCATATAATTGCAATATATCTTCGCCAAAGTCTTTTCCTATTTCTTCTTCACTATCTTCCAGCAAATAAATAAAATCGCAATATTCATCTATAATACCGCTATCACCAAAGTCAATTATTCCAACTAACTTTTTATTGTTGTCTATTAACAAATGATTACAACTAAAATCATTATGACATAAACATTTTTTATCATCAAATATAGTTGTATTATTCAGTCTTTCAAAAAATTTTTCAATATATTTCTTTTCTTTTTCTGTCAAATCATTATAAATTGTTTTTTGTAATAAGTCATATTCTTCCAAACAATTTTGCTTATTATCAATTACATATTCTTTTATTTCATCATAATCTAAGTTGTGCATATCCTTTAAAAACTTTGCAATATCCTTTTTTAAAATTTCTTGTTGTTTTACATTCATTTCTTTATATATATCTGGTGTCAAAAAAGTACCATTGATTTTCTTATAACCCATTATAGATAATTCATTATCTATATAAATAAATTCTATTTGAGGTATTTTTATTGTTGTTTTCAAATTCCTATTTAAGAAGTCTAACACAGCTTTCTCTTTTTTATATCCTTTTTTCTGGTTAGAACTTATTTTAAGTTTAAAAATATATTCATCATTTATTAAATATGCTTTACTATCATATCCCTCTCCTATGATTTTGATATTTGCAACCTCTAAATCAAATTTACTTTTAATTAGATTTTCTATTTTCAAGAAATCTCCTCCTAACACATACTACTATTTGCTTTCAAATATAAATATTCCATCTTCAAAAATATTATCATTTTGAGTTTATTCATCTACAACACTTTTCCAAAATAATAATGCACTTTTACTGCCATAAGATGGCTTTACTTCCCAATTCCCTTTGTGCATATTAAATAATTCAATTGCTACTCTCTTACCTATCTTTAATCGTCTATATTTAGGAACAATCATAAATTCCGCTATACTATGACCATCTTTGCTTTTCTGCATATATTGATTTACCATAGCAAATCCTAAAATTTTATTGGTTTCCTGTTCTTTTATAATATAAGCTTCTCTATTATTATCTTTAAAATAACTATCAAAATACTTGTATTCAAATATTGCTTCATTGTTCATTTCATTTTGATCTGTTAAACTTTCCTCAAATAATGAGTATTGTAATAGCCTATATAATACATCTTTTTCTTCAATTTTTACTCGTTCTAATTTATATTGAATTATTTCTTTCATTATATCCTCCATTTTCTAAACATTATTTAGTATATCTTCTATTTTTTCAAATTTAATTGCTTTAATTCCTAATATATTGGCTGTCTCAATGTTTTTCATTCTATCATCAAAATATATTGTTTCTTTTACATTAATATTATATCTATTTATTAAAGTAAGAAAAATCTTTTCATCTGGCTTTTTTGTATGTTCTATAAAAGAATATACTCCCCCATCAAAATCATTCAATATCCTTTCTAAATAATCATAAGTTATATCTATCATATTTGAAAGAAAATAGATATGATATTTTTCTTTTAATTTATACAACAAATCTACTACATCTTGATTTATTTTATCATATATATCACGTTTTTTAGAATTTAACAATTCCTTTATTTCATTCTCATATTGTGGATTTTCTTTTATCAATTGTTCAGTGTATTCTTTTGATGATAAGTTTCCTTTAATAACTTCATTAAATCTTTTATCATAAAAAACTAAATCGTCTAATACTTTTATTTTCATTTTACTTAAATGGGTAAAAGCCTTTGCTCCTGTTTCTTCAGTTACTACTCCACCTATATCAAAAATGATATTTTTAATATCTTTCATTTATCTTCCACCTCTTTGCCTTATGTACCAGTCATCTATTTCTCTTTCCTTATTTATTTGTTTATTAGTAATTACTTTATGGCTTATTTCTGTAGCTCTAACTAGAATATTTTGCCCTTTATAAAATTCTCTAGTAATAATTGCATTGGGATATTTATTTTGTAAAATATCTATATATTTCTTTATGTTTTCTTCCATATCATCTTTATTGATAAATTCGTTCAGCATAAATATTTTATTTTCTAATTCTCTTTCCATTTTTCTACCTTAACCTTTTTAGCCATAACTTATTTTCATTTATTAAAAATATATTTATAATTCATTATAAGCAACATCATGTTAATTCTCAAATATATTTTAAAGTAATTACTACCACAGGTCAATACTTGTGGTGGTAATTACTTTAATTTTTTAAACTTTAAATTAAATTTGTTTATCCTGTTTTATCTCATTTTTTATCATATTAACAAATTCATTAATTTTCATAACATTTTGTTCTCTACTTCCAAGTTTACGGAAACTTACTGAATTATTCTCAATTTCTTTACTACCTATTACTACAGTATATGGGTTTTTCATATCATTACTTACTTTTATTTTTTT
>CAMZHI010000025.1 GCA_947306755.1 uncultured Clostridia bacterium
AAATTGATTTCAATGATGAAGATGGAATTACAATTTTAAAAGAAAAAGAAACAAATTTAAAATTAGAAATTGATACAAGAAAGAAAAATTTATCTGATGTTTTAAAATTGATTAATCCAGATAATGTTATTGATATAAATATTTCGAATACACCAATGGAACAGATTATTAGTGAAATTTATAGAGACAATAAAGTAGAAAAAATAAAGAAATAAGAGATGAGAAGTGAGAGGTGAGAAGTGAGAGGTGAGAAGTGAGAGACAAAATGAGAAAATCGCACATCTCACCTCCCACATCCCACTTCTAATTTAAAAATTTTATATGAAAGGAGAATAGTAATGAAGAAATATTTTTTTATATACAAATCAGAAATAATGTCATCTATGCAGTATATTGCAAATAATTTACTAAATTTTTTGGGCTATTTTATGCATATTTTTATATTTTTCAACTTATGGGATTATATTTATAGCAATCCAGAAGAACTAATTAATGGATATTCAAAATGCCAAATGATATGGTATATTGTAATTACAGAAGTAATTTGGGTTGTTGTTGGTGGAAGAAAACTATGTAGATTAATCTCTGATGATGTTAAAAGCGGAAACATATCTTATAATATGAATAAACCATATAGTTATGTTGGATATAGATTATTTTCTCATTTAGGTGAAGGAACAATAAAATTTTTTATATTTATTGTTTTAGGAGGAATGGTTGGTTATTTGTTTCTAGGAGAAATACCAAACTTAAATATTATACAACTTGTAATAGTTGTAATATCATTAATTTTAGCAATAACTATACAAACCTTATGCAGTATACTAATTGGTTTATTATCATTTATCATTGAAGACTCAAATCCTTTACATTGGGTGTATGGGAAAGCTGTTTTAATTCTAGGGACAATCTTTCCTATTGAATTCTTTCCTATGGCAGTACAAAAAATTGCAAAACTTAGTCCAATATATGTTGTAAGTTATGGACCTGCAAAATTATTTGTAGATTTTGAAATAAAAACAGCATTAAATATTCTAGTTGCACAAATTATATATTTATTTATAGTTTATAAGTTGTGTATGTTAATGTATAACAAAGGGGTGAAAAAAATAAATGTTAATGGAGGTTAAAAATCAAATAAAAGTAATGATACTTTCGTTTAAGTATGCTGTAATGAGAGAAATGCTAAACAAAGTAACATTTTTAAGTAATATCATATTTATGATTTTAAATAATTCATTTTTTATAATTCAATGGGTTGTATTATTCTCACTACGTGAAAATGTTGGAGGATATACTTTTAATCAAGTTCTTATGTTATGGGCGATAGCTAGTGGAACTTTTGGATTTGCACATTTCTTTTTTAAAAAAGCATATTCCTTGTCAGATACAATTACAAATGGAAAATTAGATGCATATTTAGTACAGCCAAAAAATGTACTAATTTCATGTATAACATCTGATGTTTCTCCTTCTGCTTTAGGAGATTTAATATATGGTTATATAGTAATATTTTTAAGTGGTATAACTATTAGTAAATTTATATTATTTACATTTTTTATAATTTCAGGAGGAATAATTATGGTTGATATTGCAATTATACTTGGAAGTTTAAGCTTTTATATTTCAAAATCAGACATGATTGCTGAAACTGGAAATAATTTCATGATATATTTTGCAACTTATCCAGATGGAATATTTAAAGGAATTGTTAAAATATTATTATTCACTATAATACCAATTGGAATAACAACATATATACCAGTTTGGGTATTAACAAAATTTAATTTGTTTTATCTTTTAGGAGTAATTGCATTTACAATTTGTGTTACAATTTTTACTTTTATTATTTTTTATAAAGGATTAAAAAGATATTCATCAAGCAATTTGATGGTGGCAAAGATATAATTTTTGTGTCACAGGTACCGGAGATTTTTGACATACTTATGCCAAATTTCTCCGGTACTTTTGGCTCAAAAATTGATGGTTGACAAATATTTTTTAATAATGTATATTATTTATAGAATAAAAATTAATGAAGGGAAGATAAAAATATGAAGAACAAAAGAAATAAGGGAATAACTTTAATAGCACTTGTTGTTACAATAATTGTGCTATTGATATTAGCAGGAATTTCAATACAAATGCTAACAGGAGACAATGGAATATTAAAAAGAGCTGCTGAGTCTAAGGAAGAAACCGAAATAGAGCAAATAGTTGAAAATGCAAGAATAGATATTATTAATACTCAACTATCAAAACAATCTGGAGTAATTACAGATAATGAACTTGAAGAAATACTTACATCTAAATATGGAACCTTATCAACAGAAGAAGAAAACATTGTAGATAAGACTTTAACAACAACTGATGGAAAATATCAAATACCTGTGTCTAAAATATATGATGGAGTATTCTCAGATAATAAATTAGAAAGATATAAAAATGAAGTGGACCTATATTTTACAAATAAATTTGCAGAAGTAGAGACTAACAAATTAAAACTTCAAGAATATTTCAGCCTAGGACTAGAAAATGAAATTTATGACTATAACACAAACAAATATATAGATATTTACCCAATACTTGATGCTAGTACAGAACTAATATATATTGGGTATGATAATGAATCAACAATTATGGAATATCATGAAGTACAATACAGAATTACATATAATTATTTACCATCGACGACTACAATATCTGTTGAACCAATAAATAGAGAAGAAATAAATATTACTGATAAATCAAAAATAAAGGAAATAATACCAGATATAACAGATGAATACTTAAATAAACTTTTGATACAAAATGGAGAATTGGCTTATATTCCTGATAATGTAAATGAAAAAGAAAAAAATGCTATGGAACAAGTGGGAATTTTGGCTATGACATTAGCTACAATAATATTTATAGCTAATGGTGTTGAATTTACGAGACTATATTCTGATAAAATTATTTTTCCAAACCAAGTTCCTATTTATACATCTGAAGGATATGTGTTTGATGGATGGTATACGGATAAAGAAATGGCTTATTCTGGAAGTGATACAGAAGTAATGTGGGATTATACCAATCGTAAAGGGTATAAAGCTCAAGAGGGTCAACATCTTGAAAACAATTCAGTAATAAGATTATATGCTACATTTAAAACAAGCTCATTTTGGGGAATGTGCTTACAAGAAAAAACTAAAATAACTTTAGCAGATGGCACAAAGAAAAATGTTGAAGATGTTAATTATGATGATGAATTATTAGTTTGGAATTTTGATGAAGGAAAATTAGATAAAGCAAAACCAATATGGATTATGAATAAGCAAAAAACAAATGGATATATAAAATATAAATTTGAAAATGGTGAAGAAATAAATACACCAGGACATAGAATATTCAACTATGATAGACAAGAATTTACTGAAATTGAAGAGGATATTGATACCCCAATTGGTACAACAGTATTTACAGAAAATCAAGGAACCACTAAACTAATTGCAAAATATGAAATAGAAGAAGAAACTAATTTTTATAATATTATTACAAATAGACATATAAATCTATTCTCAAATGGAATTCTAACATCATTAAGATTTAATAGTACATATGAAATAGAAAATATGAAATTTGTTAAAGATGATAGAATTTTGAATAAAAATGAGGATTATCCAAATATACCAAAGGAATACTTTGATGGATTAAGACTAGCTGAACAAAAAAATACACGTAGAAAAAATGGCGAAATTTGGTGGAAAGAAGAAGTAGAAAACAAAATATTAAAGAACAAAAAAGTATAAAATTATAAAGCAATGAAAGTTTTTTTCATTGCTTTATAAAAAGTGTAAAAAAGATTGGTGATTTTTCAGTGAAAGAAATTGATATATTTTTAAAAAAAGTAAATAAATTAGAAAAACAAATTTCGGAATTATCAGATGAAGATTTAAAAAGAAAAACAGCCGAATATAAACAATTATTGAAAGAAGGAAAAAGTACTAAAACATTTGAAGCCGAAGCATTTGCGGTTGTACGTGAAGTTACTAAAAGAATAACAAAAAAAAGATTATATGATGTTCAAATAATGGCAGGATATGTTCTTGCACAAGGGAATATTGCTGAAATTAAAGCAGGTGAGGGAAAAACCTTAATTGAAGTTTTGCCTACATATATAAATGCACTAGATGGAAAAGGTGTACATGTAATTACTACAAATGAATATTTAGCGAAAAGAGATTATGAAGAAATAGGTCCAATACTAGAGTTTTTAGGCATTACTGTAGGACTAATATACCAAGGAATGAGTATAAAAGATAAAAAAGAAGCATATAAAAAAGATGTTACATATGGTAATAATACTGAATTTGGATTTGACTATTTAAGAGATAATCTTGTTAAAAATAAAAAATTCATTGTACAAAGAAGCTTAAATTTTGCTTTAATTGACGAAGCAGATAGTATTTTACTTGATGAAGCAATTACACCACTTGTTATAGCAAGAAGCAAAAGATTAAGAAATGAAAGCTTATACAAAAAAGTTGATAAATTTGTCAAAGGGCTTTCTTACAAAACAATAGTTAAAGAAAAGGTAAAGAATAACCAAGACCAATATGAATATTTAAAAGATGTAGACTATTATATTGATGAAAGCACCAAAAATGCATTTTTAACTGAAAAGGGAATAGCAAAGGTAGAAAAAGAGTTTAAACTAAAGAATTTATATAGTAGTTTTAATAATGAATTTTTATCTATATTAATGCAGTCTTTAAGAGCAAATGGAGCAATAAAAAAAGATGTAGATTATATAATTCAAAATAATGAAATAAAAATTATAGATAAATTTACTGGAAGAATTATGAAGAACAAAAAGTATAATGATGGATTACATGAAGCAATAGAAGCAAAAGAAAATTTACTAATAGGATTCAAATCTGAAGTTGTGGGTACAATTGCATGTCAAAATTTCTTTAAGCTTTATAATAAACTATCTGGAATGACAGGAACAGCCTATAGTTCCAAAACTGAATTTTTAAACATATATGGAATGGATGTAATGAAAATTCCTACTAATAAAAAAATACAAAGAATTGACCATAATAATAGATTTTTTAAAACTGAAAAGGAAAAATTTGAAGCAGTAGCAGAGGAAATACAAGAAACAATAAAAAAGAAGCAGCCAGTTCTAATAGGAACAGCATCTATAGAAAAGTCGGAAATGCTATGTAATATTTTAGATAATCATCATATTACATACAATTTATTGAATGCTAAAAATGATGCAAAAGAAGCAGAAATAGTAAAAAATGCAGGAGAACCAAGGACAGTAACAATATCAACAAATATGGCTGGAAGAGGTACTAATATTTTAATTAATGAAGAAGTGGCAAGTTATGGTGGTTTAAAAGTTATTGGTACAGAAATGTATGAGGCTTCAAGAATTGATGAACAATTAAGGGGAAGAGCAGGAAGACAAGGAGAGGTTGGCGAAAGCATACTATTTCTCAGTTTGGAAGATAGTTTAGTTAAATTATACGGAAATAAAAACAAAATTGAAAATTATAAGAAAAGATTTAATAAGATTCCTCAACAAAATATAGAAAAAGAATTTGAAAAAGCACAGCATAATTGTGAAAATCTTAGCTATACATACAGAAAAAATATTATTGAATTCGATAACATAATAGGTGTGAATAGAAATAATATATATAAATACAGAAGCCAGATTTTAAATGCACAAGGAGATAAAGTTTTTTATAGTTTTTTAAAAGACTTTTGTGAATTCGTTACTAAATCAGATGATATTTTTGCAAATAATATTTTAATTGAATTAAATTCACATACTGCAACTCAATTAGAAGAAAAGATTTTAAAAAAATATAATAAAAAAAAGAAAGAGTTTGGAGAAAAAGAATTTGAAAAAATTGAAAAGAATATTCAATTAAACATATTTGATCAAAATTGGATAGAATATTTAAATAATATGAGTATTGTTTTAGATAATATTTATCTTTCGGCTTATGCTGGTCATAATCCAATAGAAAAGTTTGCGGTAATAAGCAAAAAAGCATTTGATGAATTATGTGACAAAATAAAACTAGATATAATAACAAATATTATTTTTGGTGTTGATTATGATAAATGTGTGGAAAATTAAATAACAATGAAATATTTCATGTCACAGGTACCGGAGATTTGTGACATACTTATGCCAAATTTCTCCGATACTTTTGGCGGAAAGGAATAAAAATGAAATTGATAAAAGATGAATGGAATAAAGAGGACATTGAAGAATTTAATAAATATCTTGAAAGCATGCAAATACCAGAAAAAATAGATTTTACAGCAAAAACTATTAATACTAAAATGCAAGTTTTAGCTATACCAATACCAGAGCTTAGAAAAATTGCAAATCAAATTTGCAAAGGAAACTATATAGGCTATTTAGATACATTTAATAATAAATACTATGAAAACACACTGATAAATGCTCTTTTAATAAATAGTATTAAAGATATAAAAACTAAGAAGTATTACATTTCAAAACTAAAAATAGATAATTGGTCAACAGTAGATATATTAAAATTTAAGATTAAAAATCAAGAACAAGAATATTTAAATCTTGCAAAAGAGTATTTAAAAAGTAAACAAGAATTTATAAGAAGAATAGGAGTAAGAATACTTTTTAATTATACAGAAAATGATGATTTAACAGAAATTTTTGATATTATAAATTCTCTTCAAAGTGAAGAAAAATACTATGTAAATATGGCGGTTGCTTGGCTAATGTGTGAGCTTATGATAAAAAACAGAAACCAAACTTTAAAGTATTTAGAAAATCATAAATTAAATGATTTTACAATAAATAAAACTATATCAAAATGCAGGGATAGTTTTAGAGTGAGTAATGAAGATAAAGAACTATTACTTAAATATAGAAAAAAAACAATTGACAATTAAATTCTACTATGCTATAAAAATATTATAAAATGTAGAAGGAGATAAAATTATGATTAAAGAAAGTTATGAAGAGATTATTGAATTAGAAAGACAAAGACAAAATCACAATGTTGAGCTAATTGCATCAGAAAACTTTCCAAGTAAAAGAGTTTTAGATGCAGCTGGAAGCATATTAACAAATAAATATGCAGAAGGTTATTCTGGAAAAAGATATTATGGTGGTTGTGAATATATTGATATGATTGAAACAAAAGCAATAGAAGATGTATGTAAACTATTTAATTGTAATTATGCAAATGTTCAACCACATTGCGGAAGCTCTGCAAATCAAGCTGTTTATAAGGCTTTACTTCAACATGGAGATACAGTTATGGGAATGGATTTAGGTGCAGGAGGACATTTAACACATGGACATAAAATGAGCTTTTCAGGTCAAGATTATAATATAGTTTCATATGGAGTGGATGAAAATGGAATTATAGATATAAAAGATTTTACTGAAAAGTTATATGAACACAATCCAAAAATGATTATAGTTGGAGCAAGTTCATATTCAAGAACAATTGATTATAGAGAATTTAGAGATATTATAGAAGAATATGCTAAAAAACATAATGGCGAAAAGCCTTATTATATGGTAGATATGGCTCATGTTGCTGGATTAATTGCAGGTGGAGTACATCCAAGTCCTATACCATATGCAGATGTTATTACATCTACAACACATAAAACATTAAGAGGTCCTAGAGGTGGTTTAATACTTACAAATTCTGAGGATATAATTAAAAAAATCAATAAGGCAGTATTTCCCGGAATTCAAGGAGGACCTTTAGAGCATATAATTGCAGCAAAAGGAATTTGTTTCGAAGAAGCAAATACTGAAGAATTCAAAAAGTATGCAAAACAAATTATAAAAAATGCAAATACATTTGCTAATGAATTTGTAAAAGCTGGTTGGAAAGTTATTTCTGGTGGAACAGATAATCATATGTTTGTTCTAAATGTATATGGATCAATTGGTATTACTGGAAAAGAAGCAGAAGAAGAACTAGATAAAATTCATATTACTCTTAATAAAAATCAAATACCAAATGATGAATTGCCACCTTTAAAATCTTCAGGAGTGAGAATTGGAACCCCTGCAATGACAACAAAAAATTGGAAAGAAGAACACTTTATAGAACTTGCTAAAATCATAATGGATTATTTAAAATTATGCAAAGAAGGAAACCAGGAAGGAAAAAGAGAAGAGTATATTGATATGGTTGAAAAACTAATTGATTCAGTTAAGTAAAAAATTAAAAACGTAGGGGCGATTTTAATCGCCCGCCATAAGTTTTCTATGAAATTATAATGATTCTTTAAGTGGCATTATGATAATGATGCCATATTTTTTAATAAAAATAAACAAGGAACCAAATATTATGAAAAAAGTTGGATTTACTATTGGGAAATTTGCACCTTTGCATAAAGGGCACCAATATTTAATTGAAACAGCAATGAAAGAAATGGATGAATTTTACATTGTTGTATATGATACAGACATTATAAAAAATTCAGTCGAAGAAAGAGCAGACTGGATTAAAAAATTATATCCTAAAGCACATATTATATATGCATTTAATAGTCCAAAACAATATGGATTAGACAAAGAAAGTGTAAATATTCAAATGGATTATTTGTCTAAATTGATCAAGGGTATTCCAGTAACACATTTTTATAGTAGTGAACCATATGGTGAAAAAGTTGCAGAATATTTAAATATCAATAATAGAATAGTTGATAAAGAAAGAATTACTGTTCCAATTTCTGCCAATAAAATTAGACAAGATTCAAATACAAATTCAAAATATTTGGAAGGATTTGTTTATAAAGAATTTAAAATATAAATTTGATTATTACTATATACATCTAAAGAATATATATTAATTCATTTCTTCCGTTCTCCAAGTTTGCTTGAATATGAGCTACAATAGAATTAATTAACCATAATTAGAAAGATGAAAAAATAAATGACTACTACAAGGGTCGAACTCATCAATTCATTAATATATATTCTTTAGATGTAGTTATACATAATTGTTATATATTAAAAATTAAAAGGACATATGAAAGGAATATTGTTAAATATGGATAATAGAGTACAACAGCTTGCTTCAAATTTATTAAATCATTCAGTAAAGCTAAAAGCTGGTGAAAAAATATTAATAGAAATGTTTGGTACAGATTGTGTGGATTTAGCAAATGAACTTATTAGTCAATCAAAGGAAATAGGTGCACTACCTTTATTTAATATAATTGATTTTAATGTATTAAAAGAACTATTATTAAATTGTACAGAAGAACAAATAAAAGAATATGCCAAATATGATTTGATTAGAATGCAAAATGCTGATGCTTATATTGGAATTCGCTCTCAAAGTTCAAAAGATTTAGAAGAAATTCCAAGTAAATGTATGGAAATATATAACAGGTTATATCAAACTCCAGTACATTTTAATGAAAGGGTAAAAAATACAAAATGGTGTATTTTAAGATATCCAAATGTTCAGATGGCTCAAATGGCAAAAATGAGTATAGAAGATTTTACAGACTTTTACTATGATGTTTGTACAATGGATTATGACAAAATGAAAAAAGCTATGGAACCATTGAAGACTTTGTTAGATAAGACAGATAAAGTGCATATTATTGGACCTGGAACAGATTTAGAATTTTCTGTAAAAGGAATTCCTGCTGAAAAGTATTATGGAACTTTTAATATTCCAGATGGTGAGGTTGCGTCTTGTCCAACTAAATATAGTGCAAATGGATATATAACATATAATACAGAAACAACATATAATGGTATAACTTTTAAAAAAATTTATTTTGAATTAAAAGATGGAAAAATAATAAAAGCAGAAGCGGGTGAAAACACCAAAGAATTAAATGAAATATTGGATACTGAT
Organism: uncultured Clostridia bacterium; assembly: GCA_947306755.1. GTDB lineage: Bacteria > Bacillota > Clostridia > TANB77 > CAG-508 > CAG-269. The sequence goes on from CAMZHI010000025.1 coordinate 9,897, forward strand.
GAAGGTGCAAGATATATTGGAGAATTTGCTTTAGGATTAAACCCTTATATAAAAAATGTTATTGGGGATACATTATTTGATGAAAAAATATGTGAAAGTTTTCATTTTACACCAGGAAATGCTTTAGAAGAAAGTGACAATGGAAATAAATCAAATATACATTGGGATATAGTATGTATTCAAACTCCAGAATATGGTGGAGGAGAAATATATTTTGATGATGTGTTAGTAAGAAAAGATGGAATGTTTGTATTACCTGAATTGATGCAACTTAATCCAGAGGTATTAAAAAAGACTAACTAAGGTTTGTGGAAAGGAATAATCATTATGATTAAAATAACAATTTTAAATGATACAAGAAACTCTAGAAAAGATATATATAATAATGATGATGGATTTTCAGCATATATAGAAGTAAATAATAATAAGTTTTTATTTGATGTTGGCCCAAATGATAATTTTATAAAAAATGCAAAGAAAATGAACATTGATTTAGGTGCTATAAATACAATTGTTTTAAGTCATGGACATTTTGACCATGGGGATGGATTAGAATATTTTAATAAAAAAGTAAAATTAATTGCTCATCCAAATTGTACATATAGAAGATGGTGGAAAGATGACCATAGCCATTATTCAGGATTAAAACTATCAAAAGAAGAAATAGAAAATAGATTTGATACATATTTTACAAAACAACCTTATCAATTTTTCGAAAATGTATTTTTTCTTGGCGAAATAAAAAGAAAAATGCCAGTTGTACTTAATAAATGGGCTTTAGAAAATGGAGATAATGATGAAATATTAGATGATTCTGGAATTGCCATTAATACACCAAATGGTATAATAGTAATTGCAGGATGTAGTCATAGTGGAATTTGCAATATTGTTGAATATGCAAAAGAAGTAACAGGTAATAATCAAGTATTAGCAGTACTTGGTGGATTTCACTTGAGAGAATTAGGTGAAGAGACAAATAAAGTTATTGAATATATGAGAAAAAATATTAAAGAAGTAATTCTTGCTCATTGCACAGTTGATGAAGTCTGTGATAAATTTATTGAAGAATTAAGTGGAGACATTAAAATTAGTGTTACAGAAGTTGGAAAAGAATACATTTATAATAATATGTAATTGGAGTTATGCATTATGAGATTAAATATAAAAGAAGTTAATAATATACAAGAACTTAAAGATATAATAAATAACTATAAAGATTTACCTCAAGACTTTCAAGTTGCTGTTATTGTTTATGCATTTGATAAAGCTAATAGAATTATTTTTCAAAGGCGCGGTATGGGGTGTAGAGATGAAAGGCTCAAATTAGAAACAATAGGTGGAAGAGTAAAAGAAGAAGATTTAAATTTTAGAACAGCATTAAAAAGAGAAATTGTAGAAGAAGTTGGGGAAAATGCTGTAATAAATATTGAAGAATTTATTACAGCCACTTTTGCTACAACTTTTGATAATAGATATAATAGAACACAATCATGGATTTATTTGGTATATAAAGGAAAATTAGAATCTGGAGAGTTAGAAATTGCTGAACCTGATAAATGTATTGGGTATGAAAGATATAAGATTGGTGAAGTTGATGAAACAGAATTAAGCAATGGAGCAAAAGAGATATATGGCATAGTCAGTGAAAAGTATAGTAAATATGCTTTATAAGAAAGGAAAGTAATAGATAGTGGAAAAATCAAAAAAAGGTAGAGAAAGTCAAATTATTAAAACAAGTATAATTGGCATACTTGCCAATATTTTTTTAGCAAGTTTTAAAGCTGTAATTGGAATGATTTCAAATTCAATTGCAATTGTTCTTGATGCAGTTAATAATTTAAGTGATGCATTATCATCAATAATTACAATTGTTGGAACAAAACTTGCTGGTAAAGCACCAGACAAGGAACATCCTTATGGACATGGAAGAGCAGAGTACCTTAGTGCTATGCTAATTTCAGTTATTATACTATATGCAGGTACAACATCATTAATAGAATCCATAAAGAAAATAATAAATCCAGAAATACCAGATTATAACACAGTTTCATTAATTATTCTCATTGTAGCAATTGTAGTAAAAATTGTACTAGGTATATATGTACAAAAGGTTGGGAAAAAAGTAAATTCCGAATCACTTATAGATTCTGGAAAAGATGCATTAATGGATTCTATTATTTCTACATCTACATTAATTGCGGCAATTATATTCATTGGATTTGGAATATCTTTAGAAGCTTGGCTAGGTATAATTATTTCTGTTGTAATAATTAAAGCTGGTATTGATATGATAAGAAGTACAATTAGCCAAATTATAGGAGAAAGAATAGAAAATGAAGTTTCAACTTCTATAAAACAAACGGTTTCAAGTTTTGATAAAGTCTATGGGGCATATGATTTAATTTTAAATAATTATGGACCTAGCATATATTTAGGTTCTATACATATTGAAGTAGAAGATATTTTGAAAGCATCTGAAATAGATGAGCTTACTAGAAATATCACTGAAGAAGTATATAATAAACATGGAGTAATATTAACGGCTATAGGAATTTACTCTATTAATACACAAGATGAAGAAATAAAACAAATTAGAAATCAGATTAGTAAAATTGTTCATTCATATAAAAGTGTATTACAAATGCATGGATTCTATGTAAATAAAAAAGAAAAAAGTATAAGCTTTGATATTATAATAGATTTTAGTGATAAAAATAAAGAACAAGTATATAAAGAAATATATGAAAAAGTAGAAAAATTATATCCTAAATATAGTTTTAAAATTACTATAGATTTTGATGTGAGTGATTAGTTTTTAAAAAAGAGATACTTTAATTAAAATATGAAAGAATTACATTTTTCTTGACAAATACAAAACAAATAATGTATAATTAAAATGTAATATGTAAAACATAAGGTTTGAGGCATATTAATTTTTTAAAGGAGAACAAATATATGTTAGCTAAAATATGGAAAAAAGTATGTGTTTTTTTATTAATAGTTGCTTGTTTATTTAATATAGTTATGAAACTTATTGGAAGAGTTTCCTTCAATAAAGAAGCGGTAGAATCAGCGAAATATATGGTAGAACAATATAAAACTGAAAATGATAAAAATATTATAAAATAGACTTGATATTTTTACGAAAATATGGTAATATATAATTTGTGTTTTTTGTGGTGCGGTCAGAAATCGCACAAATATAGAAGAAGAGGTGAAAATAATGAAAGACATTCAACCAGCTTATGAAGAGACAACAATAACATGTGCATGTGGTAATGTTATAAAAGTTGGATCAACAAAAAAAGATATGAAAGTAGATATTTGCTCTAAATGTCATCCATTTTGGACAGGAAATTTATCTAGACGTGATACAGCAGGAAGTAGAGCAGACAAATTCAAAAAGAAATATGGACTTGCATAGTTCATGTTCTTTTTTTTTGATTAGCTCTTGATAAATAGTTTTAAATTTGATATACTTGAGTGGTGAATTTTTAACAAAAGGAAAAAGGAATGAATCAAAAGAGTTTAGTAAAAAATTATTTATATAATTTAACTTATCAAATACTCATAATTATATTACCATTAATAACAGCTTCATATTTAGCAAGGGTATTAGGGCCAACAGGAAATGGAATATATATTTATACATATACAATAGTAAATTATTTTGTATTATTTGGATCTTTAGGGATATCAATGTATGGACAAAGAGAAATAGCATATTTACAAAATGATAAAATAAAACGAAAAAAAACTTTTATAGAACTTGTTATATTTAGATTTATGGCGATAGCGATAGCTGCTATATTTTACTATATTTATTTTATGAAAAAAGGAGAATATGTAGTATATTATAGAATACTGTTTTTTGAGTTATTAGCTGCAGGGTTTGACATAAGCTGGTTTTTCCAGGGAATGGAAGATTTTAAAAAAACAGTTATTAGAAATATAACAGTTAGATTAACTTCTGTTGCGCTAATATTTATTTTTGTAAAACAACAATCAGATTTAAATAAATATCTTGCAATATATGCATTTGCAGATTTATTAGGAAATATGTCCTTGTGGCTATATTTACCAAAGTATTTTAAAGGAATAAAAGTAGAAAATATAAACTTAACAAAACAAATACCAGCAATTGTTTTGCTATTTGTTCCTCAAATTGCAAATAAAATATATAATATGTTAGATACTACAATGCTAGGAAAAATTATAGCAGATAAATCAGAAACAGGTTTTTATGAACAAGGCCAAAAAATTATTAGAGTATTACTTACTGTTGTTACATCCCTTGGAACTGTTATGGTTCCTAGAATGGCAAGTATGTTTGCAAATGGAGAAAAAGAAAATATATGTAAATATATGAAAAAATCTTTTAATTTTACATATATGCTTAGCTTTCCTATAATGTTTGGATTAATTGCAATTTCAAGAGACTTTGTACCTTGGTTTTTTGGTCCAGGCTACACAAAGGTAATAATACTTATGAATATAATTGTTCCTATTATTTTACTTATGGGAATAGCAAATATTTTAGGTACACAATACTTATTACCAACCAAAAGACAAAAAGAGTTTTCAATTTCAGTTCTAGGCGGTATTATTGTAAATTTTATTTTAAATTATATAATGATACATTTATGGAAAAGTATTGGAGCATGTATAGCAACAGTTTTATCTCAAATTGTTGTTGATGCAATTCAATGCTATTATGTTAAAGATGAAATAGATCTAAAAGAAATGTTTAAACTTTCATTTAAATACCTTTTTGCAGGTATAATGATGTTCATTTGTTGTATGATTGTTAGAATAATTTGCTCGGGATTTGTTTGCTTTATAATTCAAATCATAATTGGAATTATTGTATATTTAGGAATTCTAATTATATTTAAAGATGAATTTATATATTTAATATTAGACAGAGTAAAACAAAAAGTGATAAGTGTATTAAAGAAAGGATAAATATGTATTTAATAGTTGGACTTGGAAATCCTGAACCAGAATATTCTCGAACAAGACATAATATGGGATTTGATGTTATAAATAAATTATCAGAAAAATACAACATAAAAGTTGAAAAAAAAGGTTTAGATTCTTTATATGGAACAGGGATAATAGAAAATGAAAAGGTTATTCTTTGTAAACCTCAAACATATATGAATTTAAGTGGTGAAGCAATTATAAAATTTATTCAATTTTATAAAATTAGTTTATCAAAAGTAATTATTATATATGATGATATAGATTTAAATGCTGGAGATGTAAAAATACGAAAAAAGGGTGGAGCAGGAACACATAATGGCATGAAATCTGTTATAGAGAATTTAGGTACTACTGAATTTCCACATATTAGAATTGGAACAGGAAAACCAATAGAAAAGCAAAATTTAATAGAATATGTTATCAGCAAATTATCCAAAGAAGAATACGAATCGTTAAAAGACGCAATAGATACAGGAGCAGAAGCAGTTTCACAAATTATAAAAAATGGAATTGATAATAGTATGAATAATATAAATTCTAAATAAATGTAACGATTAATTAGAATTTATGTTATAAATCAAATATATTTAATATTAAAATCGAGTTCGACCTACTCGCAGTTCTGAAGCCGTTTACGATTATTATGTTTTACTTAAAATATTATATAAACGGCGTGCATTTTAAAAATTAATGCCAGATATTGCGGTTCAGAACGTTAACATTTAATTATGGTTTATTCCGTGGCTATAAATCTCCTCCTTTTTCATACTAAAAACGGCTGGAGAACGGAAATTTTAATATTAAATATATTTGATTTTATAACTAATTTATATAATTGAGAAAGGTGGGAGGCTTTTTAGTAAGCAGCAAGATGTTAGAATTAATTGTAAATAAAAATGAAGATTTAGAAACAATTGTACTTGTCGAAAATGGAAAAATGATTGAACATTATATCAGTACAGAAAATGAAAGGAAAAGACGATTAGAAGGAAATATTTATATTGCACAAGTTGGAGATATTATAAATGGAATGCAAGCTGCATTTATTGATTTTGGAGAAAAAAAGAAAGGTTTTATACATTTAAAAGACGCATTGCCAAAAGTTGATGAAACAAAGGAAAAAATTGATAACACAATTAATATTTCTAAAGTTATAAAGCCAAATCAAAAAATAATGATACAAATAAAAAAAGATAGTGATTTTACAAAAGGAGCTAGAGTATCTACACATATTAGTTTACCTGGAAAATATATTGTGCTTATGCCTAATACTGATTTTATTACAGTATCTCAAAAGATTTCATCTACAGACATTAAAAAAGAATTAATAAAGTTCATAAAAACAAATTTACCTAACGGATTTGGAGCAATAATAAGAACATCTAGTGAAAAAGCAAATTTTGAAGATATAAAAAGCGATATAAACACATTACTTGAAAGATGGAAAAAAATTCAAACTAAATATAAGCAAGTGAAAACAATACCAAAATTAATTTGGAAAAGTGAAGGAATAATCGAAAAAATCATTACAGATTTGAGTTCAAAAGGCCTACAACAAATTGTTACAAATGATAATGAAATATATAAAGGATTAAAAAATAATTATTGTAGTTCTAGTTTAAAAATAGTTTATGAAGGAAATACTAATTTATTAGAAAGATATGATTTGGAAAAACAAATTGAAAAATTACAAGAAAGAAGAATTTGGCTAAATTGTGGAGGATTTATCACAATAGATAAAACTGAAGCATTAACTGCTATTGATGTAAATACTGGAAAATTTACAGGAAAAAAAGATTTAGAATCTACAATATTTAAAGTAAATAAAGAAGCAACTGTTGAAATCGCAAAACAGCTAAGGTTAAGAGATATAGGTGGAATTATAATAATTGATTATATTGATATGGCAGATAAAAAAAATAAGAAAAATATAGAGGAACTATTAAAAGAAGAATTTAAATCTGATAGAGCTAAAACTCAAGTTGAAGGATTTACAAAACTAAATTTAATGGAACTTACTAGAAAACATATATGTAGTCATTTAAATGGCTAAAAATAAACATAAGAAAGGATGAGAGAAAATGTTAAAAAGAATTGGAATTTTAATTAATGGAGGAGATGCTCCAGGACTAAATGCTGTAATTCGTGCAATAGTTAGAACTGCAGAAAAAAATCAAGTTGAATGTTATGGATTTTTAGATGGATTTAATGGAATATTGAATAACAATTATATTAGATTAGATCATCAATTGATTACTTCTGGAATATTACACAAAGGAGGAGCTATAATTGGCTCATCATTAAATTCAAATGTATTCAACTATAAAGTTATTGAAGAAGACGGAAGTATAGTATATAAAGATTTATCAGAAAAGTGTGTTCAAAACTTAAAAGAAGATGGTATAGATTGTTTATTTACATTAGGAGGAGACAGTACTCAAAAATCAGCAAGAGATTTTTCTTTAAGAGGGATAAATGTAATTGGAGTACCTAAGACAATAGATAATGATGTAGCATGCACTGAAGTTACATTTGGATTTGAATCAGCTGTAGCAGTTGCTACTGATGCATTAGATAGATTGCATACAACTGCTGAGACTCATAATAGAATTATGGTTTTAGAAGTTATGGGAAGATATGCTGGATGGATTGCATTAGAATCTGCTATTGCAGGAGGAGCTGATGCAGTATTACTTCCTGAGATACCTTATGACATCGAAAAAGTAGCAAAAAAAATTAAATCAAGACAAAAAGCAGGAAAAAACTTTAGTGTAGTTGTGGTTTCAGAAGGTGCATTTCCAAAGGGAGGGAATATTTCTATAAAAGGCACTAGAGAAGGAGGACAAGGAGTAATAAATATTCAACTAGGAGGGGCAGGAGATACAGTAGCTAAAGAACTGGAAAAACTTACAGGATTAGTGGCAAGAAATACAACATTAGGTTATTTACAAAGAGGAGGAAGCCCAACTGCATCAGATAGAATTTTATCTACTAAATATGGAGCAAAAGCAATGGAGCTTGCTCTAGAAGGAAAATTCAATGTTTTAACTGTTATAAAAAATGGAAGATTAGATTATGTAGATTTAGAAGATGTTGTTGGAAACAACAAAAAAATTGGAGCAGTTGAAGGTGGAACAGAAGACAGCAATATGAGAGTAGTAAAAATGGATGATGATTTAATTAAAACTGCTCGTAATATTGGAATTTGCCTAGGAGATTAAAAATGTGCTATTTCTTAGTAAAAAATAAAAATATGTAGAGAAAATATAGGGGCGATTTTAATTGCCCGCAAAAAAACTTATTATTTGATGCTACTATAATAATAGTAGCATTATTACAAAACTATTACAAAATTGCAATATATTTGTAATAGTTTTTTTTGTATATATATGATACTATTATTTGGGTAATAGTGAACCAAATAATAAAAAGTTGTATCTAATATGTATATGAAAGGAAAAATAGAGATAATGGATAATTTAACATTGGCAAGGAAGGGTGATAAAGAAGCCTTTTCCAAACTTATCCAAGGTATAAAATCAAAATTATATAAAACAGGAATGGCTATTTTGAAAAATAATGATGATGTATGTGATGCATTACAAGAAACATTAATAAATTCATATAAGAATATTAAAAAACTCAATAATCCTAAATATTTTAATACATGGATAATTAGAATAATGATAAATAACTGCTATGAAATAATTAGGAAAAACAAAAGGGTATCAGAGATTAATGAAAAGATGCAACAAAATATGGATAACTATTATGAAATATATTGTGAAAAATCTGATATGGAGAATTTGTTAAACAAATTAGATAATGAATTAAGACTGATTACTGTATTATATTATTATGATGATTTTAGTGTTAAACATATTGCAAAAATTTTAAATATACCAGAAGGAACAGTAAAATCTAGATTATCTAGAGCTAGAAAAAGTATTGCGAATATATATAAATTAAATGAAGATATAGACTAATCAGAAAGGAGGTATTATGGACAAAATAGACAAAAAAATAAAATCTCTAATACAACAAGATGAAGTTATTTCACCAAAAGCTGAAGAAATTTTTAATAATTTTTTTTCTGAAAATAATATAGAAAAGAACACTATTAATAAACATAATAGGGTATATAAAATTAGAAAGATTATTGCTATAATTACATGTATTGCAGGATTACTAGGTGGAGCGAATGTATATGCATCAACTAATGGATATGGAAATGTATTTTTCTTAATAAAATATTTAGTAACAGGAGAAAAAACAGAAATCACTAATAAAAATGAGTTGCTTTCAGATAGAGATATAACTATTTCTTATAAACCAATTTCGCTAACAGAAAATTTAGAAATGCAAATAAGAAATTTACAAATAAAAGATAACAAGGCAACTCTAATAATTGCAGTTAATGAAAAAAATAATACTAATATAACACCATTAAATTACAAATTATTGAACTCTACAGAAAAAACATTATGTGAACAAAAAAGTTCGAAAAAAGCATTAGAAAAAGAATACTTAGAGGAAATAGTATTTAACGGGATTACAAAAGATGATGAAGTTGTAAAGTTAGATATATATACTTCTTATAATACAAATCTAGCTAAAATAACTATTAACCTAACGACAAAAGAAATTATAGTTGATGGTGAGAAACAAGCTCTAGAACAAATTTCAGAAATTGAGTTAAAACAATTTTTGAGTGATAAAATTTCTTCTAAATATAAAAAATCACAAAAAGAGAAAATTGTTTTAAATTTAAGGGATATTTCATATTGCGCAGGATTATATAAAGCTGATATTAATTATGTTTTTATAGATTCAGATAATACTTTTGAAATTGATTATGATAACTTAAAAGTATCTGCTTTAACGGCCTATTTTACATTCAACAAAAACAATTTGACAGATATGTTTAGTATTGTTAAATTAGAAGAAAATAATACTGAATAAAAAAATGAACCAAAGTAAGAAAAAAAACGTCTAATAAATAGAAGAAACAAAGGGAGGAAAGAAACAATGGAAGAAAAGAAACCATTAAAAATTAAATTTAAAACAGCAATAGTTATAATTATATTAGCTGTAATAGTACTAGGAATTTTCGGGGCAAATGTATATGCTTCAGTAAATGGATATGGAAATGTATTTTTTCTAATAAAATATTTAGTTACAGGAGAAAAACCAGAAATAACTGGAAAAAATGATTTGCTTTCAGATAGAGATATAACTATTTCTTATGAACCAATTATATTAACAGAAGATATTAAATTACAAATAAGAAATTTACAAATAAAAGATAATAAAGCAAAATTATTTGTTGCTGTAAATGAAAGTAAACAAAATGAAACTACACCTTTAAAATATAAGGTATATAATGAATCTAATAAATTAATATGTGAGCAGAATAGTTCAAAGGTTAATAATGAAACAGAATATATAGAAGAACTTTTATTAAATGAGTTTAAAAATGAAGACAAAATTCTTAATTTAGAAATTTTTAATTCTAAAAATGAAAAGTTAACAAAAATCGCAATTGATTTAGAAACAAGAGAAATAGTTATAGAAGGTGAAAAAGAAGCAATTGAAAAAATTTCAGAAATTGAGTTAAAAAAATATTTATCAATAATCGCAGGATTTGAAGAAAATTTTGACGTAAATGATGACGACTCAAGAATATCACTAGCAATACGAATTAATTCAATTGTGAATAGAAATATATTATATAATGGATTATTTGATGCAACAGAAATAAATAATATCTTAAAAAATATAGGATATGGCGAAATATCAACAAATAATTATAATGGAGAGTTTTTTAGAGAAAAAGCTATAAACGGCAAGAAATATTTTGAAATGATTTATGAACCTGATACAGTTAATATGGAAACGATAATAGGAGAAATAAAAGATATTACATATTCATCTAATATTTATACAGTAAAATTTAAATATTTAAATACAAGTCCAAAAACTAATATTAACTATTTTGATCATGAAGCTGAAGCAAAAGAAGCAACTATATACTTTAAATTAAATGATGATAAAACATATTCAACTTTTAAGGTTGTAAAATATGTTAAAGGTGCAGAAGCAATTAATAATAAAGATACACATATAGAAAATGATGAACTTATAGGAAACTGGGAAGTTTCATTTGCACAAGAAAATGGAAAAGATATTTCATTAATGGATATTTATGGATCTTTTGGACCAGCTGGAAGTATGAATTTTGAATCAAATGGTAGATATACAGCTTTTATAGGTGCTTATTCAAGTGAAAACGAAGATGATATGCAAGGAGACTATATTAATGGAAAAAGTGCTATAACACTAATTTCAAAATCTGGTAAAAAAGAAATATTAACTTTAAAAATAATTGATGGAATTAAATATTTAGAAAAAGAAATAGGTACAACAAATAGATATGTATATTTTAGAAAAACATCTTCAAATAACTTTTCAGAACAAACAAATTTAAATAATATAGTTACTCAATTAACTCCAAGTGGATTTTCAGGAAGTTCATTACATAGAATTGATTTATATTCTAATAAAGAGGTATATTTAATAACATTTGATGGAAATGGATACGAAAAAAACAATATAATAACTAAAGAATTAATTGCAAAAAATGTAGATTCAATTTCTAAATCTGAAGATGGAAATATTTATATTAAAGGTGGAACACAAGTTAAAGATACTTTTAATTGGATACATTTTGAAGATAGTAATATAATATCTAATGCAAATTCAAAAAACGAATATGAAAAAGCTGTAGAAGCAATAAAAAGCAAATTATTAGATAAAAATTGGTTAAAAGAAAACACATTAATTAAATCAGCAAATGGTAATAGCAATTCAATTGAAGAACAAGATTATAAATTCGCAGTAATAAAAGAACAAGACACAAAAAATCCAGTTGTAGTATTAGTTGTTACAGCAGAAAAAATACTAACTAAAAACACATTTGTTATTAGATATAAAAATAATGATGTAAGTATTGAAAAGGTTTCAGAAGGTCATTATCAACATGTAGATACATTAACTAATGGTGAATATTATGCAACAACATATACACATATGAATGAATGGGCTTTTGAATTACTTGAAGTTTCAAGTAATGATATTGGTGTAGTTGATAGAAACCATGGAACAATTGGAGATGAAGACTATGATTATATGGAAGTAATAGATTTTGAAAATAATAATAATTTAAAATATGTAACAACAGAGCTAAATGAGAGCAATTTAAATAAATTATTAAAGAACTAAAAAATCAAAAGAATTTAACGCTTAAGTTAATTAGGAGAATTAAAAATGGAAGAAAAGAAATCATTAAAAATTAAATTTAAAACAGCTGTAGTTTTAGTAATAATAGGAGCTATTATATTAACAATTTTTGGAGCAAATGTATATGCTTCAGTAAATGGATATGGAAATGTATTTTTTCTAATAAAATATTTAGTTACAGGAGAAAAACCAGAAATAACTGGAAAAAATGATTTGCTTTCAGATAGAGATATAACTATTTCTTATGAACCAATTATATTAACAGAAGATATTAAATTACAAATAAGAAATTTACAAATAAAAGATAATAAAGCAAAATTATTTGTTGCTGTAAATGAAAGTAAACAAAATGAAACTACACCTTTAATTTACAAGGTATATAACGAAGAAAATATATTAATATGTGAGCAAAATAGTTCAAAGGGTAATAATGAAACAGAATATATAGAAGAACTTTTATTAAAAGAGTTTAAAAATGATGAAAAAACACTACATTTAGAAATTTTTAATTCAAAAAATGAAAAATTAACAAGAATTACAATTAATTTAGAAACAAGAGAAATAGTAATTGAGGGAGAAAAAGAAGCAATTGAAAAAATTTCAGAAATAGAGTTGAAGAAATTTTTAGGTCATATTACTGCGCTTGAACCATATAAGGATTCAGATGATGAAAGAATACTATTTGCAGGTTCTATGTTTGCTCAAAAAGAAGAATTAAATGTAAATAAATTAGATGATTTAAATAAAATGCTAGATGCGACTGGATATGAAAGATTAAGTAATCCTCTAAAAAATGCTCAATATTTTAAAATAGTAAATAAAGGTGGAACAAATTATATTGAAGTAACAGTAGGTAGAGGTGGATTTGAACCAAATACGGTAATAGAAATAAAAGAAATATCATATTGTGGTGGATTATATACAGCAAAATTTAATTATACATTTATTCATGAGCCAGATGCATTTAATTCAAGTCACTTGGACGAATTAGAAATAAAAGAAGCAACGGTTTATTTTAGAAAAAATGAAGATAAAACATATTCAACTTTTAAGGTTGTAAAATGTGTTAAAGGATTTGAAGAATTTAATAATAATGAAAATACACAATTGAAAATAGATGAAAATAAATTGAGAGAAATAATTAATAATGCAATAATTGATGAACAGAAAAAATTCCAAACATCAGATACTGGTTATTTTGTAAAGTATTTTGAAATTAATAGAATAGTTAATGATAAGAATATTGATATATATGTTTGGTCTCAATTTGGAACAACAGATGAAAATAAAGAAGTATTATCAAGTACATCTGTTCCGGCTAAATTGACTATTGGATTAAATGATTACTCATTAATAAATATTGATGTACCACCAGACAATACAGATTATAAAAGATATTTTTCAAGTATTTCAGACAAATTAAATGATTTAGAACATAAAAATATAGATATACTTTATGGAGAAACTTACTATTTTGGACAATCATCAACAGAAAAAAATCTGTCAACAAGTGCAAGTAATATTATTAAATCTAAATTACTTGATAAAAACTGGTTAAAAGAAAATACTCTAATTAAATCTGCAAATGGAAATAGTAGTTCAATTGATGAACAAGTATACAAATTTGCAGTAATAAAAGAACAAGATACTAAAAACCCAGTTGTAGTATTAGTTGTTACAGCAGAAAAAATACTAACTAAAAACACATTTGTTATTAGATATAAAAATAATGATGTAAGTATTGAAAAAGTTTCAGAAGGACATTATCAACACATACAAACATTTACTAATGAAAAGTATTATGCTACTGTAAGTGCACATATGGGTGATTGGGCATATGAATTGCTAGAAGTTACTAGCGATGATATTGGTGTAGAGGATAGAAATCATGGAAAAGTAGGACAAGATGAATATGAATATATAGAAATAGATGAATTTGAAAGGAATTATAATTTACAACCTGTAGAAACTGAATTAAATGAAAACAATTTAAATAGATTTTTAAATAGTTAAAAAATCACTTTGTATAAAAAGGCTTATAAATACGTTGATTTGTAAGTCTTTTTATGGTAAAATATATATGAAAAAAAATGAATTAACATTTATTGTGGTATGTGAAATAAAAGAGGAAATATAAAATGAAAAAAAGAAAATTATTTTGTGAATATGGGCCAATTGCATATAAAATATC
>CAMZHI010000026.1 GCA_947306755.1 uncultured Clostridia bacterium
AAAGTGTTCAAAGAGCAGGCCTTGATTATTGGGACAAATTAGAAATAGAAGAACACCATTCACTAGATATGTTTTTAGAAAAATATAAGCCTGAGGATAATAATATGTTTTTTGCAACTACAAAAGGAAAAACAAAATATACAGATGTTGATTATTCAAAAATGGATGAAGTATTTGTCTTATACGGAAAAGAAACCAAAGGATTACCTGAGTGGCTTTTAGAAAAGTATTTGGATACTAAAACAATTAGAATACCAATGCTTCCAACACTTAGGTCACTTAATTTATCAAATTCTGTAGCAATAATTACATATGAAATTTTAAGACAGCATGGGTTTGAAGATTTGCAAGAAGTGAGTAATTATTTTGATAAGAATAATTTGAAATAATAATATAAAGCTTTATCTCACATCTCGGCTCCCTACATATATAAACAAAATCTAATAAAGTTCATGGAACCTTTTTCACTTAGTCCTCGCTTCGCTCGACGCGAACATTATTCCATAAACTTTATTGATTTTGTAATTATATATTCCAGTCACATTCGATGTTTCATAAATCTTTATATTATTATTTCAAAATGAATATATTTATATATAAAAGCGAGGTACAAATAATGCAACAAATCACGAGTAAAGAAAATGCATTAATAAAGCATATAATAAAACTAAAAGAAAAAAAATACAGAACAGAATATAATGAATTTGTTATAGAAGGTGCCAAAATAGTTAAAGAAGCAATAGAAGAAAATGCAAATATAAAAAACATAATTATTAGTGAAGATGCAATTAATAGCGAATTGGTGCAAAAACAACTTGGAGAAAATTTAGACAAGCAAGAATATATTCTAGTTCCAAATAGTATTTTTAAACTTTTAACAGATGTTGAAAATCCACAAGGAGTAATTGCAGTTATTGAAAAAAATAGTAAAAACAATCAAATAGATTTTTCAGAAGAGATAATTTTAATTTTAGATAATATTCAAGATCCAGGAAATTTAGGAACTATTATTAGAACTGCAGATTCAGTAGGATTAAAACAAATCATAGTTTCAAAAGGTACAGTAGATAGCTATAATTCAAAAGTTATACGTTCTACTATGGGTGCATTTTTTAGAGTTAATATAATAGAAAGTAATAATTTAATTGATACTGTAAAGCAAATAAAGAATAATGACTTTAAAGTTGTTACAACTTCACTTCAAACTGATAAATCAATTTATGATTTAGAACTTAAAAAAACAGCAATTATAGTTGGAAATGAAGCAAATGGAGTATCAAAAGAAATAATAGACATAGCAGATGAAAAGGCAATAATACCTATGAAAGGAAAAACAGAAAGCCTAAATGTAGCTGTTGCTACTGGTGTTCTACTTTATGAATATGTTAGACAAAATTATTATAAATAATTATAAGATTGGAAAGGAGATATGATATAATAAATATCATATAAAACATATGAAGAAAATAATTTTTATTAAACTAATAATCTGCATATTTATTTTTATAAGTTTTTTCACTATTAATTCAAAAGCTTATTCAGAACGCACTAGAGTATATCAAAAAGATGATAGTATTTCACTACAAAAGAATTATTCTTGGGATACCGATTATAGTTATAAACCAGAAAGAAGAGATTATTCAGACGAAAATAGTGAATTTTGGGATAACTTTGGATTTGTTGTGATTATAATTGCATTTGGTTTTTCAATTGGAATAAGAGAATATAAAAAACGAAATAGACCTAAAAGAGATTATTCCAAATTTTATACTGAAGAGTATTATGACTACATTAAAAATGAAAAAGATACAAATAAATAGAAAAAGGAGTATACAATATATTGTAAATATATTGTAAAAAGGAACATGGAAGATAACAAAAATGCTTATTCAGAAGTAATAGAAATATTAAAACTAGTAGATGACGAAAAAAAATTAGAAGCACTTCCTATGGAAATGTTAGAGCTTATTAAATCAAAAGCAAACCCAGAATATAAACCAATAATAAATAAAGATATACCATTAGATGAACAAAATTTACAACCAGAAACTTTTGCTTTATTAAATTGGATTACACAAAAATATTGGGGAGATTTAGAAGTTGAAGAAATCCAAGATTCTGAGACTCCAGAAATAATGGAACAAACTGAAAAGGCAGAAGAACATGAGATTCAAGAAGAAAAAATACAAGATAGTATATCAGAAGATGAAGAAAATATAATGAATACAGAAAATGAGCAAAACACAGTTTGTTCAGGAAACAATTTACCTATCTCATTTGAAAATTTGAAGTGGTATGAAAAAATCAAAATAAGAATAATAGAATTATTTAATAGAATTTTTAAAAGAAGTAAATCAAAAGAAAAGCAGGAAGGAAACGTTTTATGAGACCAGTTATAGAGAAAAACAAATTTGAACCAAGACATGTGGCTTATATAATCATAATTTTAATATGTGTTATTGCAATTGGTGTTGGAGTATATATGCAGTTTTATCAAGATGAAAAATTGGCAGTAATTTTTGGAATAACAAAAGAAAAGGAAGATGTAGAATTAAAATCTTTAAAAGAAAATTTTTTAAAGAATTTTAATAATGATTTAAACATAATTAAAAATTATGATGGTACTATACAGAAAATAAAAGAGGATAAAGATATTATTACAGATGTTTATAGTTTACAAGAGCAAAATGAAAATTATAATATTGAACTTAAAATCCCATGTTTTAATATAAAATCAGATAGTGCAGTTAAGATTAATCAAAAGATTAAAGATGTTTTTTATGGAAAATCTAAAAATGTAATTTCTTCTACTTCAACAGATAATACTATTTTTAATGTAAAATATAAAGCATATATGAATGATAATATATTATCTTTAGTAATACTTTCTGAACTAAAAGAGGGAGATAATAATCAAAGAATTATTATAAAAACATATAATTATGATTTAAAAGAAAATAAAGAGGCTACAATAAATGATATTATTGCATCACATAATATTGATACAAAACAAGCAAATTCACTTATTAAAAGTACTATAGATAGTTCACAAGATGAAAACCTTAAGCTAAGAGATTTAGGATATCCTATAGATGTTAGAGATTCAAATAGTGATGAGTATAAAATTGAAAATGCAAAAAATTATTATCTTGGAGATAATGGATATTTATTTTTAGTTTATCCTTATGGAAATAAGGAATTTACAAGTGAAATGGATTTAGTAATTATTAGATAAAAAGCAAGATTATGAAACAAAAACAAGCGAGAAGCGGTTAGCTTCTCGCTTTTAAAGAAAAATAAAAGGGGATGTTTTCTTTTTTTATACTCTAGGAAAGTCATCATCGTAAGATGATAGACTTGACGTAGAGGATAAATATGCGAACGTTACAAATTCTAGCATTTTTAAATAGCGTAGAATTTGTTAGTCCGTTTTTAAGTTAATTTTTCAATTAACTATATATAATATACAATATTTTTTTGCCCATTGTGTGAATTAAATGTGAAAAATCATTATTAATATGAAAAGGCTAAATATAATGATTTGTAAATCTTTCACGTGGGCTACTCCATATTTTTAATTTAGCAAGTTTAAAAATTAACTTTGTTCACCTAAAGTTAATGTAATTTCTTTTTCAGCTCCATCGCGGTGAATTTTTAATTTCATTGTATCGCCAATAGAGTGTGTATTTTTAATTTCGTTTAATTCATTCATAGTTTTAATTCTCTTACCATCAGCTTCTATAATTACATCTCCAACTTTAAGACCTGCTTTTTCAGCTGCTGAAAATTCATCTACAGTAACAATATAAATACCTTCAACCATATTATATCTTTTAGCAGTAGCTTCATTTAAATCCCTACCTGAAATTCCAATATATGGTCTTTTTACTTTTTTATAAGTTTTTAATTGATTAATTACATCAGTTGTTGAGTTAACTGGTATTGCAAAACCAATACCTTCTACACCTGTGCTTGAAACCTTCAAAGTATTAATTCCAATTACTTGCCCTTGAGAATTAACTAAAGCTCCACCACTATTACCAGAGTTTATTGCAGCATCAGTTTGAATACATGTGTATGCAGTAGTTTTTTCACTGTCTTCAACTTTTCTATTTACAGCACTTACAACACCACATGTAATTGTAGTACCTAAATCTAAAGGATTTCCAACTGCCATTGCAAATTCTCCAACTTTAACACTATCAGAATCTGCAAATTCTGCAGCTGTTAAACCTGTTTTTTCTATTTTTAAAACAGCTAAATCTGTTTGAGAATCTTTACCAACAATTGTTGCATCATATTGTGTTTCATCATTAAATAATTTTATTTTTATAGATTTTGCTTCTGAAATTTCATAATATGTAGATTTTGATTCTGAACTTACAACATGGTTATTTGTAACTATATATCCATCTTCACTAATAATAATTCCAGAACCTGATGCAGTTGCTTCTGAAGTAGAATTTCCTCCACCAAAGCCAAACATACTAAAATAATTTGATGTTGTAACATCATAAGTAATTGAAATACCAACAATTGATGGTAAAATTTTACTTGCAGCATAAACTGCAGTATCTGAATAATTTGAAAGAGAAACTAAATTATTATTTACAACACCAGTATTTTCATAAGATGTAGAATTTGTGGAATTACTTCCGCCAACTATTTTCTCTCTAATATTTGGTACTCCAAAACATGTTCCAAGAACTAGTGAGCAACCTAAAACACCACTAATAAATGGTACAAAAATACTACTTCTAAATGAGCCTTTTGAGCTGTTATTAACAACATTTCTAAATCCATTTTCTTCCATAAATACAATCCTTCTTTCCTTGTTTATACATATATATTATAATAATTATTTTAAATAATACAATAAGTTTGTGAAAATTTTGTGAAGATTTAATAAAATTTTTGAAAAAGTATTGACTTAAGACGAGTCTCAAGGCCCCACCCAACGCGAAATGTTGGTGATGGGGCCTTTCTCCTATTTTATCAAAATAAAAAACTACTCTCTTTCAAGAATAGTTTTCAATCTCTAAATATATACATCACATATTTTGTGATTATTATTTTTTTATTAATTTAATTATTTTCCTAAATAATTCTTTAAATATTCTTTATCTAAATTTTTTAAAATATATTTTCTATCTTCGGTATAACCTTTATTTGCATTAATATGTATATCATCAAATGACATAAAAAACAACGATTATTTGAATACAATTTTATCTTCTAGTATTGATTTTGTTCCAAAAAATAGAATAAATAAGAACTATTCGATAATTATAGAATCAAAATAGCTGTTACATGCAATAAATATAGAAAAAATCATATAAAAAAGGACGATTGGATCTTCCAACCGCCCCGTCTCCCCTAAACATACTTTACTTAAGGTTTGATATTAAAATTGGATAAAATTTCTGCGTAGGAGTAAGCTCTTAATCCATCAGTTGTTCTTTTGCCTTCACTTAGACGGATTGATTCTCCCATTTTACGATAGTCTAAACTAAGCTGAGCGCTTGTAAAGACTTCGCTGTTGCTGTTGCTGTTGATGTTGCTGCTTTTATTATTTTTCTTCATTTTAATCCTCCATTATGGGGAGACAAGCTACACTAGGTGTGCTTTATTATATAATACCACATTTTGGCGAAAAAAATCAAGAGATTTTGGAAAAAATACTTATACAATAATTTCATGAGATTTCCAAAAAGTATTGACTTTTTTGGAAAAATATGGTACAATATAATTGTTAGGAGCAAATTGTTCAAGCACAAAAGTCCTGCCTTATAAGGCAGGCAGAAAGGAAAAAAATGGCATTTCAAAGGTTGAAGTTCTATCGAAAAGCAAGCATCGAATGTGAAGATGCAAGACAAACTGCACGAATAGAGGAACTCAGAAAGCAAGGGGAGGCAATAGCAAATGAAAAAGCAAAAGCCAGGGCAAAGGCAGAAGCAGAAGAAATGGTAGATAAATGCGAATCATGCCCGAACAAAGAATTATGTGAAGCTCTTGCATTTTTGATTGCTTTTACTTTGTAATCCCCCCAGTTGCCAGGCCCCAGTCTCAATAATCATTGAGACTGGGGTTTTTCCTATGTGTGAGAGGATTATCGCTTAACTAATCAGTGAAAGTCTATAGTAGAGGTATATATCGCCAATCACATAGAGAAACACAAGCTATTCATCGTGAGGTGGAAGTGGAGAAAGTGGGTATCAGAGTTCTGGTTCGATACATATAAACTTAATACCTGCCACAGGTACCTACGATTTTTGGCAAGAATTACTTTTTAGCAAATTCTATTTTTGTTTGTTTTTCTTGCTTTTTATGTTTATTCTATGATATAATATATCCATAATAAAACAAAGAAAAGAGGCTAATCATGGGATTTTTTGATAAATTAAAATCAGGTTTAAGTAAAACAAAAGAATCATTTGATTCTAAAATAAATAATGTATTTAGTAATTTTAGAAAAGTTGATGAAGATTTTTTAGAAGAACTTGAAGAAGTTCTAATAATGTCAGATATGGGAATGGATACATCTGTAAAGATTGTTGATAATCTAAGAAAAAGAATTAAAAGAGAAAATATAAAAGATGAAGAAGAAGTAAAACAAGCTTTAAGAGAAGAAATACAAGCTATTTTTGATGATGTAGATAATTCTTTAAAATTAGAAACAAAACCATCAATCATACTAGTTGTTGGTGTTAATGGTGTTGGAAAAACAACATCAATAGGAAAAATAGCAAATAGATTAAAAAAAGAAGGTAAAAAAGTTGTAATTGCAGCAGCAGATACATTTAGAGCAGCAGCAGTTGAACAGCTTGAAATCTGGGCAAAAAGAAGTGGCTCTGAAATTGTAAAAAGAGCAGAAGGAGCAGACCCTGCATCTGTTGTATATGATGCAATTAGAATTACAAAAGAAACTGATAGTGATGTCTTGATTGTAGATACAGCAGGAAGGCTTCATAATAAGAAATATTTAATGGACGAACTTCATAAAATTAAAAAAGTAATAACAAAAGAAATGGGAGATTTATCTCAAGAAGTACTTTTAGTAATAGATAGCACTACTGGTCAAAATGCAATAAATCAAGTAAAAGCATTTAAACAAGAAACTGATGTTACAGGTTTGGTTTTAACAAAACTAGATGGAACTAGCAAAGGTGGAGTAGTTTGTGGTATTGTAGAAGAAAATAAAATTCCGGTAAAATTTATTGGAGTAGGGGAACAAATAGATGATATGGAAATCTTTAATAGTGAAGATTTTGCAAAAGCTATAATTTAGGAAAGGATTTAAAAAATTGGAAAAAAAGAAAATATTTACGATTCGTAGATTAATTGTTACTCTATTTTTAATTATTTTTGCAATTACTGCATATGTCAGTTATAGAGGAAGTTTTCTTGAATTCAAAGAGCTTGGAGAGAATTATTTAAAAACCTTTTTAACAAAACAAAAATATCAGTATAATGTAATGATTTTTAATTTTATATTTGTATTTTTAATTATGTATTTTTCAGGAAGAAGAATAAAAAAAGGGTTAAGGACATTTTTTGAACAAGAAAAAAAGAAAATGCCTAGACTACCTAATAAATCTATTGCTTTAGTTGTGGCAAGTATAGAAAGTTTGATAGTAACAAAAATCTTTACACCAAATATTATTTTACTTATGAGCAATACAGCTGTTGGAGAAGCAGACCCTGTTTTTGGTTTAGATATTTCATTTTTTATGTTTATAGAACCACTAATAAAAATGGGAATAATGTATCTAATCTGTTTGTTAATAGCTACAATAGTATATGCTTTTGGATATTATGTTATAGTCTTTAATAATTTTTTTGATGGAATAGATAGAGAAACTTTAAAAAATAGCCCAATGATGAAAACAATATATAGAAATATTAAACTAATAGCTTTTTGTCTTTCTTCATTTATTGTAATATCTTCATTAGATATTGTATTTGATAATTTCCTAACTACTGACAATAATATAAAACTTGCAGGTGCAGGAATTGTTGATAGAACAATAAAAATTTGGGGGAATATAATTTTATCTGTAATATTATTAATTGCAGTGTTTAAAGCATTAAATAGCTTAAAAAGAGGTAAACAAACTAAAGTATTAAAAGATTTAGCAATTGTACCTATTTACTTAGTTGCATTATTCATAGTAATGACAGTTTTTAGTTTTGCATTTGTAAGACCAAATAGATTTGACAAAGAAAAGAAATATATAGAAGCAAATATATACTCTACTAAAAAGGCATATGCAATTGACTGTAATGTTGAGACTATTGACTACTCCGGAACAATTACAGCTAATGAAGTTCAAAAAAATGAAAGTATTATAGATAATACAGTTATAGTTGATAAAAATATAGTTTTGAAATATTTAAATGAAAATCAAACCGGAACGGGTTATTATACATATAAGACAGCTAAACTTTCAAACTATAATATTGATGGGGAAAAAAAGCTTGTATTTGTTACTCCAAGAGAAATAGTTAATAATAAAAGAACATTTGATAGTAAAACATATGAATATACTCATGGATATGGATTAGTATTTACTGATGCAACTAATTATACAGAAGAGGGAAGAGTTCAATATATTCAAAATGACATTTCTGGAGATGATGAAAAAATAACTATAAATAAACCACAGATTTATTATGGACTTGAAACAAATGGAATGGTTATTACAAACACAAATGATAAAAAAGAATTTGATTATTCAGATGGAAAACAAGACTATGAAACTACATATGAAGGAAATTCGGGACTTTCTTTAAACTTTATTGATAGATTAATTTTAGGATTAAAACAAAAAAATATAAACATAGCTTTTTCAGATGCAAACTCAAAAAATAGTAAAGTTTTAATAAATAGAAATATATTAAAAAGAGCGAAAATGGCGCTTCCTGATGTAGTATATGATAGTGATCCTTATACAGTTGTTGACAAAGAAGGAAATATATATTGGGTTATAGATGCATATACAATTTCAAGTAGTTATCCATATTCAACATATACAGAAATTCAATATGATAACCAAAAAAAAGGCATAAACTATATTAGAAATTCAATAAAAGTAATTACAAATGCCTATACTGGGGAAATGAAATTTTATATAACAGATAGAACTGATACAATTGCTATGGCATATAGAAAAGTTTATCCAGAATTATTCCAAGACTTAAATGAGCAAATTTCAGATGAAATAAAAGAACAATTTATTTATCCAGAGCTTTTGTATAAAGTACAGAGTGGACTTTTAGAGGAATATCATAACACAAAGGCAGATGTTCTATATAGAAGTGATGATACTTGGGAAAAATCAACATATAAAAATAGTCAATCAAGCAATAAAGCCAAAAATACTACTGAAGCATATTATACTGTTGTAAATATAGATAATGAAGAAAAGATGGGGCTTATTCAGTTTTATTCACAAAAAGGTAAACAAAGTATTAATTCGTATTTGATAGGTACAGTTGAACAAGGAAAAAATAAATTACATTTAAGAACATTTAAGTCTGATACAAGTATTTTAGGACCAACTCAACTAGATGCTCAAATAGCTTTAGATGAGAATATACAAAAGCAAATAGATGGTCTTAATGTAACAGGAGCTAAAATTACTAAAGAAATGATAGTAGTTCCTATTGAAAACACAGTGCTTTATATAGAGCCAATATATCAAACATTAATAAATGAAAGTAATTTACCAGTCCTAAAAAAAGTAATTGTTGCATCAGGAAATAAGCTTACAATTGGAAATAATCTACAAGAAGCTATAGAACAATTAATTTCACAATCTGCAGCAAGTATTGATGTAAATACAACTGAAGATTTAGAAGGAATATTAGATTCAATAATAAAAGCAAATGGAAATCTTTCAGAATCTTTAAAAAGTAATAATTGGGAACTAATGGGAAGTGACATTCAAAAATTACAAGAGCTAATTAATTCATTAGAAAGACAATTAGAAGAAGAAAAGAAAGAAAAAGAAAATACGACCAATGAAATAAGTAATAATACAATAATAAATGAAAATATTGTAGAATAAAAAAAGAAAAAAGTTGAAAAAAGGGGACGGAGTTAATTTTTCACGCTAGTGAAAAATTAACTCCGTCCCTTTTTTTTTTTTTTTTTATTTCTCCAAACAGTAAAATACTTTTTTACCTTTTTTCAAAATTGTATGTTTTGGCTCATAATCTTTTTCAGAAAGCATATAGCCTATATCTGTTATTTTTTCATCATTTAAAGAAATTGCACCTTGTGAAATCAAGGTTTTAGCTTGTGATTTAGAACCACAAATATTACATTCAACAATTGCTTGAGTGATTGAACAATATGGATCAGAAAGTTTTACTTTTGGCATATTCTCAACTGAACCTTTTCCTTCAAATAAGGCAGTAGCTGCTTCTTCAGCTTTTTTTGCCTCAACCTCACCATGAACAAGTTTTGTTATTTCAAATGCTAAAATCTTTTTGGCTTCATTTATTTGTTCATCTTTTAGAGAAGCTAATCTTTTAACCTCTTCCATAGGTAAAAATGTAAGCATTGAACCAACAGTATAAACACTTTCATCTTCAATATTTCTCCAATATTGGTAAAATTCATAAGGAGATGTTTTTTCTGGGTCAAGCCATAAAGCACCTTTTTCTGTTTTACCCATTTTTTTACCTTCTTTAGTTGTAAGAAGTTTAAAAGTTAAACCATATGAATCATCTTTACCAATTTTTCTAATTAATTCAACTCCACCTATAATATTAGACCATTGGTCATTTCCGCCCATTTCAAGCTTACAACCATATTTATTATATAGGTATAAAAAGTCATAAGATTGCATAAGCATATAGCCCATTTCGAAAAATGTTAAACCTTCTTCTAGTCTTGCTTTATAGCATTCTGCTGCAAGCATTTTACTAATTGTAAATTTTGAGCCAATTTCTCTCATAAATTCTATATATTTTAAGTCAAGCAACCAATCCGCATTATTTACTATAATTGCACCATTTTCACCATCAAAATTAACAAATTTCTCTATTTGTTTTTTTATGCAATCAACATTGTGTTGGATAATTTCTAGAGTCATCATTTTTCTCATATCAGTTTTTCCAGAAGGATCACCAATCATGGCTGTTCCGCCACCCATAAGTAAAATTGGTTTGTGACCACATTTTTGCATATAACTTGCTACCATTAAAGAAACAAAGTGACCAACATGAAGACTATCTGCAGTTGGGTCTATTCCAATATAAAAAGGAACACAACTTTTTTCAGAAAACATTTTCTTCATTTCTTCAGGATGTGTCATTTGTTCAATATAATTTCTCTCTTGTAAGATATCTAATACATTTTGCATTTTATTTAATTCCTTTCTTATTTGAATAACTTTCTGTATCCTTCTAATCCTTCATATCCCAAAAATCTATTAAGATTTTTTTCAGAAATACCTGTTGAAATAGAAACTTGATTTAATGAATTTACATTAACTCCATTTTCTTCAACAAAACTTTTAAATGTAGCTAATTCAAAATTATCTTTATCAGAACATTTTGAGCAAACATAGCCACCATTTGTATAAAAAGCTCCACAACGAGAACATCTAACTACTTCCATAATAATTCCTCCTATTAATATAATTATTTTGTATTTTATCACAAAATATTACAAAAATAAACAGTTTTTTGAATTTTTTTATTGTTATTATTATTTATCGTTACAATTCACAGCTAAATTATTATTGTAGAGTAGCAACGGCGACATTGTATATCTTTTTTCGTGCTTTAGTCGAGAAAAAAGCATATACAATGCACAGCAAAGTTGCGACTTTAATATAGCTGTGAGTAGTAACTGTTTGTCAAAAATATCATTTTTTATATAAGACAAATAAACAATTATATGAGGTCGGAGGTCAGAAGTCGGATTTTTGATTCCCACTTCTAACCTCCAACCTCTCACATCTTACTTCTCACATCATTTATACATCATTTT
Organism: uncultured Clostridia bacterium; assembly: GCA_947306755.1. GTDB lineage: Bacteria > Bacillota > Clostridia > TANB77 > CAG-508 > CAG-269. The sequence goes on from CAMZHI010000026.1 coordinate 12,005, forward strand.
TAATTGCAAATTGCATTTGACAAAACTTAAATTTAGCAGTAAAATAGAGAAGTAAAAAAATAAAAGGAGAAAAATATTGCAAAATAGTAATAGAAAATTATTTGATAGTTTAGTTTCAAGAACTAAAATATATCTAGTAATTATTTTTGTTTTATTAGTTGTAATTTGTATATATAATCCTAAATTTATAATTCCAGCAATTTTAATTTTTGCATTAATATTAGGATATACATATTTTGCAAATAACAAACGAAAAAGTGAAATATCTCAGCATTTACAAGATTTAACTTTAAATGTTAATCAAGCTGCTAAAAATAGTTTGATATATTCACCAATACCATTAATAATTGTTGAAACAGATGGAAATATTGTATGGAGAAGTACAAAATTTGTATCAGAATTTGCAAATATAGATATAAACAACTATTTGACAGAATTATTAGAAAATATCAATCTTGAAATACAAGAAAGAAAAGATAAAAAAGATAAATCTATTGTAAGGAACCTAAAAATTGATAATAAAGAGTACAAAATTCTTGGAGAGTTTGTAAAATCAGGAAGTAGAGAAAGGAAAAAACAAGAAAAATACATGATGATTTTATATTTCCTAGATGAAACTGAAAATATCAAACTTAAAAGAGAATATAACGATTCAAAAGCCTGTGTTGGAATAATTATGATAGATAATTATGAAGAAACTATTCAACAAATTGAAATAGATGAAAGACCTCAAATAATTGCAGAAATTGAGAAATCTATTTATGAATGGGCAAATGAGTATGAAGGAATAGTTGTAAAATCTGATAGAGATAAATTTGTATATTTATTTGAGCAAAGACATTTAGAAAAAATCAAAGAAAGCAAATTTAATATTTTAGATACAATAAAAGAAATAAATATTAGCACTAAAGTTCAACTTACACTTAGTATTGCTATTTCTAATGAAGGAGAAACAGGAAAAGAAAAATATCAATCAGCATTAAATACGATGGATGTTGTACTTGGGCGTGGTGGAGACCAAGCAGCTATCCGAGAAAATGGCAAATACCATTTCTTTGGTGGTAGAGTAGAAGAAGTTGAAAGAAGAACTAAAGTAAAAGCAAGAATAGTTGCTCATGCATTAGAAGAGCTTATTAAAGAGAATGACCAAGTTTTTATTATGGGGCATACAAATCCTGATATAGATGCATTAGGTTCTGCAATAGGAATGTATAGACTAGCAACAAATCTAGGAAAAGAAGCTTATATTGTTGCAAATACAGATACTATGGCATTAGGGCAGGTAAAAGCAAGTTTAGATGAAGAAAATGAATTTGAAGGAGTAATTATAAATAAGGAAATAGCAGAAGAAAAGATTACTGAAAAAACTCTTTTAATAATTGTAGATACACATAAATCAAGTTATGTAGAAGATCCTGCATTATTAGAAAAAACAAATCAAATTGCAGTAATAGATCATCATAGAAGAAGTCCTGACTTTATTCAAAAAAGCATCCTTACATTCCACGAAGTATATGCATCATCTGCTGCAGAACTTGTAACAGAGCTTTTACAATATACTAATACTCAAGTAGATCTTTCAAAAATAGAAGCAGAGGTTCTTTATGCAGGAATTATGATGGATACAAAAAACTTTACATTTAAAACAGGAGTACGTACATTTGAGGCAGCAGCATATCTACGTAAATGTGGTGTAGATATAATAAGAGTAAAAAAATGGTTCCAAAGTGATTTAGAAACTTACACAAAAATCACAGAAATTATTAAGACTACTGAAATTATAAATGACACAATTGGAATTGCAGTTTATGAAAGTGAAGACAAAGAAGCAAACATTATATGTGCAAAATCTGCTGATGAATTATTAACAATTGGAAATATTACAGCATCATTTGTTTTAGGAAATGATGGAGAAAAAGTTACAATCAGTGGTCGATCAATTGGAGATATAAATGTTCAATTAATTCTAGAAAAAATGGGTGGAGGTGGACATATCACTCTAGCAGGAGCCCAAATTGAAGGAATGACAATTGAACAAGTAAAACAAGAATTAAAACAAAGAATAAGTGAATATTTTGAAGAAAATAGTTGTCAATAGGCAACTATTTTTTTAAAATTAGAAAAATTAGGATTAAGTACGTAGAGTCTTGCTATTTTGTAAAAAATGTAGTAAAATGCTTACATTAGGTGGGGACAAAAAGAACCGGTCTTGTTGTCACCCGAAAGGAGATTAAGCAATATGAAAGTTATTTTAAAAGAAAATGTTAAATCAATAGGTAAAAAAGATGAGATAGTTAATGTATCAGATGGATATGCAAGAAATTTTTTGTTTCCAAAAAATCTTGCAGTAGAAGCTAATACATCAAATTTAGCTAAATTAAAAACAAAAAAAGATTCTGAAAACTTTAAGAAAAATCAAGAAAAAGAAGAAGCTAAAGGGTTAGCTGAAAAGATGGAAAAAGTTAGACTTCATTTTAAAGTAAAGACAGGAGAAAATGGAAAAGTTTTTGGAGGAGTTTCTTCAAAAGAAATAGCTGAAAAGCTTGAAAAAGAATATAACTTTAAAGTTGATAAAAAGAAAATAGAGCTTAAAGAAACAATAAAAACTCTTGGAATTACAAAAGTAAATGTAAAACTATATGAAGGAGTAATTGCAAGATTAAATGTAGAAGTATTAGGAGAATAATATACCAAATGTAGGGGCAATTTTAATCGCCCGCAAATTTACGTTATAATTATCTTGAAAGGATATAAATAACATGGAAATAGGAAAAGTACCACCACATGATATAGAAGCTGAACAAGCTGTTTTAGGTAGCTGTTTAACAGATAAAGACGCTGTTATGGATTCAATAGAAAAACTTAAACCAGAGAGTTTTTATAGAGATGATAATAAATTAATATTTGAAGCTATAGCCAATTTATATAATAGGTCAGAGCCTATTGACTTGGTAACTGTAAAAGATGAACTAACAGCAATGGCAAGTTTTGAAAAAATTGGTGGTTATGAATATTTAGCCACTTTGCCAGATAAAGTACCTACAACTTCTAATGTTCAAAAATATATTGAAATTGTTGAAGAAAAATCAACTTTAAGGAATTTAATTAAAACAGCAAATGAAATTATTGAGCTTGGATATGACCAAACAGAAGATGTAGATGATATTATGGCTGGTGCAGAAAAAAAGATTTTTGATATTATACAAAAAAAGAGCCAAAAAAGTTACACACCTATTAAAGATGTTTTAATTGAGAGTTTTACAAAGCTAGAAGAATTATATAATCAAAAATCTAGAATTACAGGTGTTCCTACAGGGTTTGCGGATTTAGATGATAAAACAGCAGGACTTCATGGCTCAGATTTGATTTTAATTGCAGCACGTCCTGCAATGGGAAAAACAGCATTTGCATTAAATATTGCAGCACATGCAGCAATTAGGGAAAAAGTACCTGTTGCAATATTTAACCTAGAGATGTCAAAAGATCAATTAGTAAACAGAATGCTATGTATGGAAGCAATGGTTGATAGTAACAAAGTTATGACAGGAAAGCTTGATGAGGATGATTGGAGCAAACTTGCAAGTGTAGTAGGGCCTATGTCAGATGCTGGAATTTATATTGATGATACTCCTGGAATTTCAATTACTGAAATTAGAACAAAATGTAGAAAACTAAAGATGGAAAAAGATATTGGATTAGTTGTTATAGATTATATTCAATTAATTCAAGGAAGCGGAAGCAGAAGAACAGGCAATCGTGAACAGGAAATAGCCGAAATAAGTAGGTCTTTAAAAATTCTTGCAAAAGAGTTAAATGTACCAGTTATTGCTTTATCACAATTATCAAGAGCAGTAGAATCAAGACCAGACCATAGACCAATGCTTTCAGACTTACGTGAATCTGGTTCTATAGAGCAAGACGCTGATATTGTTATGTTTTTATACAGAGATGATTATTATAATCCAGATAGTGAGGAAAAAGATATTTCTGAAGTAATTATGGCAAAACACAGAGCAGGTTCTACAGGAACTGTTAAACTTCTTTGGATGGGTAATTATACAAAATTCGTAAATCTGGCTAGAGGTTTTGAGGAATGAGGTTGAAAAATGTGAGAAAAAGAGAAAGGATGTTTAGTGATAAAGATGGGAAATATACAATTTGAGGAGAGTGATCCATCAAACAGTATTAGAAGATGGATCGAAATAGCAAATAATGTGTTGAGCGAACTGGATGAATGTAAGATTGAAGGTATTGGTGAATTAAAAGATACACTGCAACAGGCATTAGATGAGTTGTCAAAAATAAATCTAGATAGATACTTAATGGATGAAAGAGTAAAAGATAGAGTAATGAAGATTATTATTGATGTTAAGAATATAAATAATAAGCTTAAAGAATATATTGATACCAATTTGAAAACAATAAGAATAAAAATAGATAGAATAAAGATGTACAAAAAAGATACTGCAGAAGCTTTAGAAATTATATTAGAGAAACTAGAAATAGTTTATGGAAAAAATGAGGAAAATGATATTATACCAAAATTGGCTAACAGAGTAAAAAATTTTTTAAGACAAGTAATCACAATAGAGGAACAGTGCATTTCTGAAGCTAAAAACATGGAACAAGATAGTTTTAATGTTGAGCTTTAATTATTTAGCTAATAATGAATCGTAAAAGAAAATCTGAACGAATAGTATTGATAATATTGATTGTATATTATAGAATTATAAGGATATAAAATTTATGATAAAAGAGAAAGTTTTAGAAACAATAAAGAAATATAATTTAATAGAACAAAATGATAAAATACTCTGTGCAGTATCTGGCGGGCCAGATTCTATTTGCATGCTTGATATCTTGCGCAGAATAAAAGAGGAAAATAAAATAAATTTTGATATCATAGTTTGCCACATAAACCATATGATAAGAGTTGAAGCCACAGCTGATGAACAATATGTGGAAAACTATTGTAAAAAACATCAAATTCCTTTTTTTGTAAAAAGAGTTGATGTAAAAAAAATTGCAGAAAGTAATAAGCAGGGCACAGAAGAAGCAGGCAGAAAAGTTAGATATGATTTTTTTGAAGAAATTTTTCAAAAAGAAAATGCAACCAAAATTGCAATTGCACATAATAAAAATGACAAAATAGAAACAATTATTATGAATGTTTTTAGAGGCTCTGGAATATCAGGATTAAGAGGAATAGAGCCAATAAGAGACAATAAGTTTATCAGACCATTAATAGAAACTGAAAGAACTGAAATTGAAAAATATTGCGAAGAAAATAGATTGAATCCTAGAATAGATAAAACAAATTTTATAAATGACGTTACAAGAAATAAAATAAGAAATATCGTAATTCCATATATAAAAGATGAATTTAATCCAAATTTTATTAATACATTAGATAGACTTTCGAATGTTATTACTGAAGAAGACAAATACATGAAAAAAAGAACAATTGAAGTTTATAATAAGATAAAAATACAAGAAAAAGAAGGCTATATTGTATTAGACTTAAAAGAATTTAATAAACAAGAAGAAGTAATCAGAAAACGCTTGATTATTTACACTATAGCTCAAACCATAGGAAGTGCACAAAATATAGAAAAAGTAAATATTGAAGATATAATAAAACTTTGTTCAAATAATATTGGAAATAAATATTTAACACCAAATAAAAACATCAAAATTTCGGTAGGAAAAGGACAAGTTGTGTTTGAAAAGATATAAAAAATAACCAAATGCTAGTATAATACATTTGGTTATTTTTTTATATCTTGTGAAATTAAATACGAAAAAAGTTATGAACAATTATAATAATATATGTAATTCTCCTACATTTTGTAGGAGTTTATTAAATTAGTTTTTGTTTTAATTTATTAATTATAGAGTATTTTTAATTGTTATTAGAATTATTATTCATTTTTAATTTAATTATTTTTTCTTGGGTTAATCCAGTTACTTCTACAATTTGTTCAATTGTCATACCTAATGTTAATAATTTAGTTGCTATTTTAAAAATCTTTTCTTCTGTCTGCTCTATTCCAGCTTTTAAGCCTTTATCATAACCAGCAAGCATTATTGCGTGTTGATCCATTCTGTATTTTTCTCTTAATTCACTTAATCTTCTTTCTCTTTCATCTTGACTTATTTCTTCAAGAACTTTTTTGGCCTTATTTATTTCATCATTTTCCATTTCGAGTTCCTCCTCTGGATTGTTTATAAATTTTAGCCATTCATATAATTCTTCTTGTTGATTTTTTGTACTGTTTTTGGCTTTATTTAATGAAATTATATAAAGTTCTAATACATTTGTCAAGACTAGTTTTGGGTATTTTTCTTCTCGTATTTTCCATTTTGTTGTATATTCTGGAATTTTTTTAAATGTTTCTAAATCATAATCTGTTAAAAGTATAACAATACATCTTTTTAGTTTTTCATAGTCTTCTCCTGCTTCTATTGTTTGAATATACATTTTACTCCAATAAAATAGAATTCTTTTTTCAATGTCTTTTTGGTCAACGACTTGCATTTCTATATCGCAATTAACATTTCCACCATTTAATCTTGCTTTAATGTCAAGTATTCCAACTTTATCATCTAATAAATCTTTTTCAGTTATTGGATTTGAATCTAATTCTATTTTATCAATTTTATCTGGAATAATTGATTGTAATAAATTCTTTGTTATTTCCTCGTTTCCACTATGTCCGAAAATTCTTTTGAAAACATAATCATTTTTTGGGTCCAATAGTTTTGCTATATTCATCACTTCTTTCTTCTTAATATAATTTTTTTATGATAATAATTAAGATTATTTTAGAATATTATAATTTTTTAAATACTCAAATGAATTAATTTTTAATAGTTTAACAAAAATCAATTTAACATAATTATTATAGTATATAAACAAAGATTTTTCAAGAAATTTTCATCGCAAAATTCGACAATTTATTTGTTTGAAATAAAAAATGTTGATACTATATTGACATTATACCGAAAACGGTATATAATAAAAATATAAGGTACCGAAAAAAGAACAAAATAAAAATAGGAGGAATAGAATGGAAATAGATCAAACATATGTAATGTCACAAGTATTTACAATACTGATGTATGCATTGCTTGGTATTACATATCAAGTAAAGTCAAGAAGGAAAATACTGATATTAAGTATTTTTTCAAATGCTTTTCAAGGAATAGCATATTTATTATTAAATGCTAAATCTGGATTTGTAATGTGTGTACTGGCAATAATAAGAGAAACAGCTATGATGCTTATTTCAGATAAAATAAAAGATGAAAAGACCTCAAAAAATGCATATTTATGTGTAATAATTGTTTTTTACATTTGTGCAATTATCTCAGCAAAAATCACCTATGAAGGAATATGGAGTATGCTTTCTATAATTGCTACTGTAATTTACACATATTCTATTTGGCAAAAAAATGAAAAAATATATAAAGTATTAGGCACACCAGTAGGCATTTGTTGGATTGCATATAATATTTTTGTAAAGTCTCTATTTGGGGTAATATTGGAAAGTATAATATTAATTTGCTCTATTGTGGGGTATGTGAGGAGTAAGAAAAATATAGAGTTGTAACAGTGAAACATAAAGCAGTTTTATAAAATAATTTAAAAGTAATTTATTATAAAAGGAGAATTAGTAAATATGGATAAAAAAGAAAAATTTAGACATATAAATAGTATGAGAGATCAACACTTACCTGAAACAGTTAGAATTGAAAATTTCGAACAATGTTTTGAAATTCCTGATTTGAAAAAGTTTATAGGTAGTGAAAATACTGGAAGACTTCTTAGACATTTTGCAGAGAGAAATCAAACTTTCAAAGGAGATATTGTATTAAATCATAGCAGATATCCATTTTATGTAATGAGAATTATGGAGAATGAGGTAGCTATATGTATTCAACATAGAGTATTTTATTATACAAAACAATCAAATAATGATATAAAATATGAACGCCATGATAATATTGATGAACATAAAGGGTTTAAATGTTTTGAACAATGGAAATTTGATTCAAACGGAAGTATTAAAGAAATTGTATATGTAGATTACGCTAGTAGTGAGAATAATCCACATGAATGGGACTATTATCAATTGCCATACGATAAATGGAGCTATTTAGCTGTTGTTGAAAAAACTAAAATATCAGATGATATATTAAATAAATTATATTGTAATGCTTCAGATAAACTTAAAAATATGCCAGATTATTATACTATTAAAGGTATAGGTAAAGGACATAATCCTGGTAACAATGAGATTAGAATAATAGAATCTTATATAAATGGAAATGAATTTCCTGAAAGAATATATGTTGATTCTATAGAAGTAGATGATAAATTGTATCTTGCAACAGGAAAAGGATGGTATAAAGGAAAAGGAAGTAAACCACTAAGAATTGAAGAGATTATGAAAAGATTAAAAGGATTTAGTATTAGTAATTATTGTATTAAAGCTTTTCAAACGGATTATGAACAAGGTATTGGTAGACCAATTGTAATTATGAAAATTGTCGAAATGTATGAAAACGTTATCGCTCAACAACAAGGATCTCCAAGATAGTGAATTGACATTGTTCCTAAAAAAGTATATAATATAACAAATAATATTTAAATTAGGAGAAAAAATAGTGAAAAAAAGAAGAGAAATACTAGACAAGCTTGGAATAACCATCACTAAAGAATCTATAAAAAATCAAGCGATGGATAAAAAGCAAATGCTTGAAAGAAGGAATCCATATGAAATTAATAAGTGGATTGCCGACACATATGGGATATCAGCTAATGAAATGATTGATTCAATAATTGAAACAGGTGATATTTTGCAGATTTATGAGTTCTTTTATTTAATTGTTGATATTAGGAAAGAGTTTGGAAATTATAATAGTCTTAAAGATCTTGGAATACATGACGAAAAAATAAAAAAATTTGAAAAAGCTATACTAGATAGCAAAAATGCAAAACTAATAAGATATTGTATAGGCTTTGTTCCTGGAATTGATTTAGATAAATATTTAGAGGCTTTATATGATACAAAAAGTTATTGGGATATTAAAGCACTAAGTGTAGGAAGAGATTATATAGATGCAAATGAAGTTGCTAATCCTGAATTATTAAAAAGAGTTAAGTCATCTGGATATAATGATATTCTTAATAAAGCAAAACAAGCTGCAAAAGATAAAAAATATTTCCCTGAATCTTTAAAAGAATTTGAAGAACAAAAAAGAGATTTAAATCAGCTAACAGATAAAATTATTAATAGCAAAAGCCCATACCTTATATGCGAATTAGCAAATTATATTGAACATTTAGAAGAAATTCAAGATAAAGAAAAGAAAACATTAATAGAAAAACTAGCAAAAGCCGAACTGCTTACACATGATTCAATGGGAATATACGAGTTTTTATCATCAGTAGAAAGTGTGTCACAAAGCATGTTTAAGAAAATGGTAAGAGAAATTATTGAAATAGGTGATGAAAAATACATGAAATATGTGCGAGAATTTACATTATATAGATTTAGAATACATAATAAATCAATTGATGAAAGACTTAAAGGAAAGGAGAAGAAAAAAAGGGAGCATACAAAAACTATTTTAAACAGTTTTCCTGCACATGAGGTAGAATATCTGATAACAAAATTTCGTAGAATTGGGGGGTGGTCGGAAGATGCTATAGAAAAAATTATAAATAATCCATATGAAATTGTGTGGGGAGAAGAAGAATATGTTGAGATTGGAGGCAATATATTTACTTTATATCCAGTAGGGAATAGAATAATAAGTACGGATATGTGGGTGAAATTGCCCCATGACAAGTGGAGATTAAATACTATCGGTAAAATTTTATATGAAGAATTTGAGCCAATAACAATTGATTATGCAGATTGGAGAGATATCTGTAATTCATATTTAAGTCATTATCAAAATATACTTGATGAACATTGGTCAGATAAAGACTTTACAAATAGAATTCAAGATTTGAAATATCGTACATATAAATATGCTAAAGATAGCAAAACAGGAAAAACAATAGTTGTAGGTTTCTTTGGAGCTAATATTGCATATGGAGCAGGAGGAAAATATTTAACTAATGCAGAACTATATGTCCTTCCACAATTTAGAGGAAGAGGTATTGCTAGAGAACTTGTATGGCAAAGTTTTACTCTTGCATACGCTGATGGAATACGAACTTTTGATTCATTGACTTATAGAGTACCAAATCATAATCCGTTGAATTTTTGGAAAAAAGCAGGAGCTGAAACTACTGAATTAATTCATATAGCGGGTGACTTAGCTGAAATGATTAAAAGACTAGAAGCAAGAAATGAAAATAAAGAAAATGTTCAACATTTAACTGATAGGGGATGAAGTCTATGAACTATTTAAATGCAAAGCAATTCTCTGAAAATTGGGGAATTTCCGTAAGAAGAATAATAAAACTATGTAAAGATGGAAGAATAGATGGAGCTTTTAAAAATGGAAGGCAGTGGTTAATTCCAGAAAACACATTAAAGCCATCAGACAAAAGGGCAAATGTATCTAAATATTTAAACACGAAGAAAAGAATTCTAATAATAAATGTAGAAGAAAAAATATGTGAATATTTATTACCAATTCTTCAATCAGAAGGGTATCTAGTTGATGGATTGTATAGTGAAAAACCTAAATTTGAAGATTTAAAAAATGTAGCATTAATTCAAATCACAAATGATGAAAAAAAGTTAGATACAATTACAAATAAATATTATGATGGAATAATTGTAATTGATTTAGAAAACAATAATCTAGCCACAAAAGAATTAAATACTATTGTTAATAATATGACAAAAAAACTATATTGTAATTCTCCAATTTTACTTGTAAAATCTTCAATTAAAAAAGATACTTTAAAAATAGATTCTAAATTAATTGATGAAGTAGAAATAAGAAAGAATACTTTAAATGTAGAATTACCTAAAAATAAAAAGCATATAATAGATTATGAAAATTTATCAAAAGAAATAAATTCACTTTTAACTGGTTTTACAAATAGTACAAACAATACAATAAATACTAATGGAACTATTATCGAATTTGACCAAAATGGAAAAAGTAAATTATTTAAAAATGGAGAATATTATAAACTTCTTAATTACTATTATTCACAATTGAAAAAAGATGACTATATTTGGAATGTATCTCCTATGATGGAGAGTGAATGGACAGAGACTCCTTTAGAGATGAATTTTAGATTAATTAATTTAGAAGCGCTTAATAGAGGTGCAAATATAGAAAGAATATTTTTATTTAAAAAGGAAGAAATAGAAAAATATAAGAATAATAATACTTTAAAAATATTCATGCAAAGTAATATGAAAACATTTTTTGTAGATTACAGTGAAGTTATAGAAAAAGAACCTGAATTAATAGAAAAAATAGATTGTGGAATTGCAGAAATAAATAAAGATGTCTTTTTTTGTGATTTACCAGATGATGGTGAATATAGAGCATATGTAAGTGTTAATAAAAAAGAAATAGATAAAAATTATGAGATATATTTAAGATTGAAAAAGTATGCAGTAGAGTTGAAAGAGATATTTGACTAATAAAAAGTTAGATAAGTAAATATTGAAGTAGGAGGTAGGAAGTGTAAAAAGAGAATCCTATCTCTTTCTTCTTACCTCTGACTTTCAACTTCTATCTTTAAAACCAAAAATATTCCTCCAAAACCTCTTGCAATAATTTTTGGGTTATGGTATATTATCAATACAAAAGGAGGAAAAAGTTGTGAAAAGTGGAATTAA
>CAMZHI010000027.1 GCA_947306755.1 uncultured Clostridia bacterium
TCTTACGAAAAATTCAGCTACAATGTCGATTTCTCCAGTCGCCCTCCGCTTTGCTCCGGTTGGTCGGCTTACGCGTGATTTCAAAACAATATATTTAGCTTTTTAATATATCAAATAACAATATTGAGTATTTATTTAAAATATGTTAAAATTTTAATAAATTATTGTAGAAGAGGAAAAAATGGAAGAATTAAATTTTTATAAAGATTTACTATTAAAATACTATGATGAAATTACAACTGATATAATTATAGATGGAATTAAAACAAATAAAAAAGTTACTTTAAGAGTTAATACTTTAAAAGCTTCAGTAGAAGAAATTATATCTGAATTTAATAATTTAAATATTGAATTTAAACAAGTAGATTGGTATAAAGATGCATTTATTATAGAAAATATGCAAGAAAGAGATTTACAGGATTTGGAAATATATAAACAAGGAAAAATATATTTACAAAATTTATCTTCTATGTTACCTGCAATTATATTAAATCCCAAAGAAAATGAAAATATATTAGATATGTGTGCTGCACCTGGAGGTAAGACTACGCAGATGACAAGTTTATCTGGAAATAAAGCATTTATTACAGCTATAGAAAGAAACAAAATTAGAGGAGAAAAATTAAAATATAATTTGCAAAAACAGGGAGCAGGTACTGTAAATGTTATGTTTGAAGATGCTAGAAATTTAAGCGATTTTTTTAAATTTGATAAAATATTACTTGATGCTCCTTGTTCTGGAAGCGGAACAGAGAATGTTTTTAAAAGCAATTTTACTAAAGTACTAATAGAAAAATCAGTAAAAACACAAGAAGCATTGTTAAGAAAAGGATTAAAACTATTAAAGCAGGGTGGAGAGCTAGTTTATTCAACATGTTCAATACTTAAAGATGAAAATGAATATATTTTAGAAAAATGCTTAAAAAATACAGATTGTAGATTAAAAAGTTTTGAGCTTTCAAATGAAATAAAGTGTTTGCCATCTAAATGTGATGAAGTAAAAACAATTGCTCCAAATGAGCATTTTGAAGGCTTTTTTGTAGCAAAAATCATAAAAGAACTGAGAAGTGAGATGTGAGATAGAAATTGGGACGGTTTCAAGTCCAAGATAAGGGAAGATTTTTGTTTTAATGATTGTATTTTAATGAATATTAGTTTATAATCTTATTAAGTTAAGTAAGAAATATTTAAAAGCGACTTTATAATTAAAGAAAGGAATAGTTTGAATAATGGATTTAAATGAAAAAGATATGAAAAGATTTAAAAAAATTAAAAAGTTTTTTATTATTAATACTGTTTTATTGTTACCTTGTTCATATTTAACTGTTTTTAAGTTTATATATACTGATCCAAATATTCAAAATGAAATTTGGACACACAGCTTCCTGGAGTTAACCATACCAATAGTATTTTTAAGATGCTTTTTTATTCCATATATTGCATCAGTAATATTGAGTATATATTATTTTGTTTTTCTAATAAAAACAAAATTTTTAAAAAAAGATTTTATTATGTTTATAGTATTATTTACATTAACTATTTTAGGACTGTTATCTTTAGAAGAAGTTTTTTTGGCTGGTATGAGTATTTGATTATTGCAGATTTTTTTAAGGTTGTGAAAATTGGAAATTGGGACTGTTCTCTTTTCTAATTTCAATTTCCAATTTTCATTAGATTTTATTGATTTGCATATTTTTGTTTTAATGTACTAATTTTTGCTTGTTCAGCTATATCTGTTTTATACCAACCTTTTTCAGCCATTAAATTATAGAGTTTATTTTGAATATCTAAAGATGTGTTTAAAGCATCTTTAAAAGCTGAATGTACTTCTGCAGTTGTAGCTTCTATTGTACCATGAAGGTATAAGTCACATAAACCTTTAACATTAAGTAATTCGTTTTCTAATAATTCTTTATCTTCCATTTTGTTGAAATCCTTTCTTATAATAAATTTTTAAATTTGTTAAATAAATCATTGTGTGTTGTTTCAAGTTCTTTAATATAAGATGAAAGAGAAACATCTTTTAAATCATTAGATGTTTTACAAGCACAGTTCTTCATAATAGATTCATGTCCTAAAGCATCTTCAACATATAATAACTCTTTACATGTCATTTTTATCACCACCTATATTAAGTATTTACTATTATTTAATTATTATACATTTAGTATTAAAATTATTTTCTAAACCACTAAAAATCTATTTAAATAATGTTTCATTTTTAATAAGAATTAAGCTATTATTTAAATTGAGTAAAAATTGATTATTAATTGATTATATGTTATAATATAGTCTGTAAGATATTAAAAAGGAGAATTACTATAGATGGACATTATAGACTCACTGTCAAATAATACAATTAAAACAAAAAAAGTTAAAATATTACTTGATTTACTAAAACAAAATGATAATATTTTTATTTCTGGCAAGAGCTCTTCAGGTAAATCTGTTTTAATAGCACAAGTTATAAAAGAAAAACTTCAAGAAGGTTCTCAGTATTTTTGGATTGATTTACAAGATACAAGTATTGATTTTTATAAGGAATTTTTAAATATATCGATGAATACTCATCATTCTTCTGAAACGATTGTAGTTATAGATAATATCCATAATTCGCCAGAGAGTGTAGAAATAATTTATAAGAATATTGATTTAATAAGAAAATCTAATAGTAACATAAAACTTATTATAATTGGTTGGCCACATTTAAATGAGACTATAAACAATATATTTGCAAACATTACAATAATAAATATTAATTCTGTTGACATAATTGACGAATTGATACATTCTGAACTAAATCAAAATTTGGAGGAAAAATATTCAGATGGAATCAAACATCTTGCAAACAAAGATGTACTAGTTGCAACACAAATTATTAAATATGTTAAATCAGAAAATGTTTTACCTACAAAAGAAATTATTGGAAAGATAATGTTTGATATTATTGTTAAAAATAATATCATTAGTGCGGATGCAATAAAAATATTATATTATATTGCTATATTAGGTCAATTTGAAATTCAAACTTCATATAAATTTTTAGAATCAATTTCGAAAAGTGGAATTGATGAATTGATAGATTTGCAAATTGTAAAATATAACAAAAACAAACAATATTGTTTTCTAGGACATAGAAGTTTAAATAACCAATTAGTTTTATATTTAGAAAAAACATTTATGAAAGATAATAAACTATATGCAGTTGATGTTGTTTCAGACTACATAATGAAAGCAGACAAAAACCAAATTATAAATATAATTGAAAGATTAGATTTAAATAATATCAAATTAACCAACAATAAAAAAGTATTAAAAACCTTATGGAATACTTTTTCATATTTACAAGAGAAATTATATACGCAATTAAAAGATGATATAACATGGAACAACAATTTATACTCTTCTATACAAGCATGTAATACTCTTGCATATATGGAATTTGATGAAAAGGCGAAATATCAATTAGAAAAAGAAAAAGAATATATCGATGGAGTTTGTGGTTTAAATGATTCTAATGAATTTGTAAAATATTTAGATAGCACAGAAGAAATTGATATAACTCAAATCATTAAAGCTATGAAAGAAGATGATAATTTATTCTCAAAAAATGAGAGCCATGATAAAATTGATCATGATAGATTTTATAAAACTTATACTATAGGAATGATGTTAGGATTTGAAACAATTTTTAATAACAATTCAGAAAAAATTAATAAATATATAAATCTTATACGTGAAATACAAGAAGAGGATGGAAGTTTTTATCCTAGAAGAGTTCCATGGGTTACAGCTAGAACAATTATATCCTTAACAAAAGCTGGTTTAAACTATCAAAACTCTGATATTGTTAGAAAAGCTTGTGATTGGCTATTAAGCGAAAAAAATAAAAACTTGTCTCAAGGAGAATGGAAGAGTGGAACAGGATATTGGAATACTAATATTAATGTTACACTTTTATGTATGGAAGCACTAGTTGATGCTGGATTTACAATAGATAATCCTAAAATACAAGAATGCATTGCTTATATAAAAAAAGAAAAAAATCAAATATTTATTAAAAATAAAGAATTAGATGCAGTAATGTATGTTTATAATATAATAAAGCTTAATTATCAATTAAGTGATATATCAGAAGACCTTGAAACAATATGTAACTGGTATACTAATAAAGACATCTTAAGTGATGTTCATCTGCTATCTAGTGAATCAAATGATGAAAGTCAAAAGGCAGCTACAATAATTCATTACTTAATAAAAATTATTTATGAAATATTAAAGAAAGAAATAACATCTTTGCTAATATCATTAAAATATGAAAGCAAAGAAGAATCTAAAACAAATTACATAGGTATACATGGTTCTTTTGGAAGTCCATATTGTAATTGGTTTGAATGGCTATACACTACAATTACAGAAAAATGTCAAGAAATAATAATTCCTCAATTTCCAATAGGTTCAAGACAAAACTATAAAAATTGGTCAAGAATTTTAAAAGAATATTTAGATATAGGTATTATTAATGAAAACACGATTATTATTGGTCATAGCATAGCTCCTATTTTTATTTGTAATTTTATAATTGAAAATCAAATTAGAGTAAAACGATTAATTTTTGTATGTGGATTTAATAATGTATTTAGCATTGCACCAGAATATGATATGGTTAATTCTGATATGTATACAGATCATATAGAAAGAATTCACGAATATTGTGATGATATTGTTTGTTTATATACAGATAATGATCCTTATGTACCATATGAAAAAGAAAAAGAATTTGCAGACTTAGTTTCTGATAGACGTGAACTAATAAAAGGTGGCGGTCATTTAAATGCTGAAACTGGATATGTTAAATTTAACGAATTACTCAAGTATTTATAAACAGTTACAACCAACTAATTGTAAGAACTAAATTTGTTAAAAAGGATGTTTTCTTATGGACGAAAAAAGAATGAAATTATTTTATTTGAAAACCAAGGAGTAAATTTAGAAGTAAACTTAAATGATGAAACTGTTTGGCTAACATAAAAACAAATGGCAGAATTATTTGATAAAGACAGAAGAACAATCACTAGACATATACAAAAATAATGTTTAGAAATTGATGAGCGCTTACTATGATAAATATTTAAAAATATATGACAATATAAAATCTAAAAAAGGAATTGAGCCAAATAACTTTGTATTTGCAAGAAATTTAGCTGGAAAAAAAAGCAGTTTTTTAATTCAAAATATGTTTCCTACTTTAGAAAAATACATAGAACAAGAATATAAAAAAGCTGGAATATCAATTAAAGTTCCTAAAGCAGTAAAAGAAGAAATTGATAGAAAAACTAGAGATATTTTTGCACTTACAAATAATAGTATTAAATACAATGAATGACATAAATTAAATTTTATATTAAATAACTATTAAAAACAGATATAAAAGCTTGACGCCATTAATGCTATTTGATATAATTTTTATATGGGGTGTAATAGATGAAAAAAGAAGAACCAGATTATATGATGTTAAAATGTATTAAAGAAGTTAATGAATCAGATAATTATGATGATACCTACCAAGGATATACTACGGGAGAAGAAGAATATACTGAAAATGATATTTTTATGATAGACTCAAATTTAGGAAATAGATATTTGAAGTATTATCCAGATTGTTTTGAAAAAATTGAAATGGAAAAAGAAGATTGGATTAGATTAGCTGAAGAGAGAATTGAATTTGCAAAATATGCACTAATAGGAAGAAATACCGATGATGGATATTTTAATACTTTCAAGGAAGATATCCAGCATGCAAAAGAATTGATATTAAATGGATTAAATAATGAAGAAGAGTTGAATAAATTGCTGCATTTAATTAAAAAAATGCCTGATAAACAGACTATGTATTGGTATGATACACTGAGAGAAACACCACTAAATAGTATAAAAGCAGCTTATGCTGCTTTTAATGCAGGAATAACGACTGAAGATATTGATGCTTTTAAGAATGTTTTATCAAAGGATGGTTTGCAACAAGATGTAGAGGTGTAACATGGAGATAAAAAATAATTATGCTAAGGCGTATAAAGAAGTTTTGGAAATAATACAATATTTTCCAGAAGAAGAATATAATAAAATACCAAAAGAAAAGATTGAGTTTTATAAAAACAATATGGACAAGGAGCATGAATTTATACTAAACCCGGAAATAGACTTATCTGAACAAAACATTTTAAAAGAAACGTATACAATAATAATAACATTATTTCAAGACTATTTTGCAAGTGAAAAACAAAAGGAAAAAATAAAAGAAATCTTAGAATTAAACGAAAGGAAAGCAGAAAAAGAGAAAAGCGAAAAATATAATCCAGATGATTTGTTTAAAAATCGATATAAGGTTGAACCTTCTCTTCAAAATGAAAATCAAGAAACTGGTTTGCTTGAATATAAGGAAAGTTTTTTTATAAAGCTCAAAAACTTTATTATGAAATTACTACATAAAAGGGCTGATTGTCAATAGTTGAGGTGGAAAACGCAAAATGTTTTCTGCCTCAATATTTTTATGCCAATAAAAATATTGAGGTGAAAATATCTGAAAAATATATAATTAGGATATACTTAATAAACCTACCATATATGCAGTAAGTTATGTAAAGTATATATTCTTTACTAAAATGAATCTCTATTTAATAACATAATACGAGCCTTAAAATTAGTTAAGTTTCTCATACCAAAGGATACATGTTTTAGTACTTTAATTTTATTATTAAATCCTTCGGTAGGTCCATTAGAATATGGTACAGCAAGAGAATTAACTATTTCTCTATACCAATGCTGATATGTTTCAGCACAAGATTTTAGCTGAGGAATATCTAATTCGAGATTACGCATAACCCAATCATTAAAATATTTAGATTTTATTTCAAAATTATCATCGGAATGGAGTATATCAAGTAAGAATACCTTTTCTCTATAAGCAATTCTTAGATTCTCAGAATAATTAGTAAGAATTATTCACATAAAGCGTGCTTATGTCTGCATTCTAGAATATCAACTACATCATGGGTTTCTCCATCAATTAAAGCAACTTGATATTTATAATTACCTGCATTTCCTTTGAATTCATCGATACAAATAACTCTAGGAAGATGAGAATTAGAAACAGCAAAGTAAGGAACTAATCTAGATATAAAATTAGAAGAATTATTACAACTTTCAGCTATATCAGAGCCTGAGACAAGATTACGAAGTTCATTTACATTTTATTAGGTATTTTCGATAAGTGCTATATTTTTATAAAAAAATGTTGAAGTAGTTTCTAATCACCTCAACATTTATTATATAACCCATAAAAGAAGCATTTAATAAGACATTAATGCTTCTTTTCTTTTTTAAACAACAAAGCAACCGGCGAGAGGGGAGTTTTGAAAATTAGAGATTTATAAAACAAATAAATAATTTCAAAACTAAATCTTAAGATCCTACAAAAATATATGAACATATAAATTAAAAAAGCGAACATTCGTTACTTGTAAAATTTTTGTATAAATTGAGTTAAATTTTTAGATTCTTAGTTTTAATATTTATTATTATATTATAAATATTATTCATATAATTTGTTGTCCAAAAAATAAGGCTATTTTAAGACGAATCGCTAAAATCGTTTTTAAGGCGTTTTTTATTTAAGTAATATAAGTTGTTGTTTAAAATATAAGATCTAATATAAGAATATAAATATAATGAATAAAAATTAGCCATCATGAATACTAAATATAGTATAAATAAAAAATAGCCGTTATACTGAAAATGGATAAAATGAATATAAAATATAAAAAAAATAACTAAATAAAAGATACTATTAAGAGCTTGTAAGCACGCCGTCACAAGACTTGAAGGGGATACTTGAACCAGGTATTCTATATTTTACCCCTATCTCTTTTTGCACAAAACTTTTATAATAGCTACTTTTTATGCAAAATGTATTTCTTATTAATGATAGTGAAAATGAATATAGTATTAAATACAATGAATGACATAAATTAAATTTTATATTAAATAAATATTAAAAAACAGATATAAAAGTGTGACTAGTAAATTAAAATAAATATGCACCCAAAAGTACTTGCAAAAATTTATATAGTATGGTATAAAATTTAAAGAAAATCAAATGAAGAAAGAGAGGGATTTTTATAATGGAAAAATCAAACAAAAAACTAAAAAATGATGTGAAAGGTATCACTCTAATCGCTCTAGTGGTAACTATCATTGTCTTGCTAATATTGGCCCGGAATCTCTATTTCAATGCTATCTGGAGATAATGGTATTTTACAAAAAGCAACAACAGCAAAAGAAAACACAGATTTAGCACAAAGAAGAGAAGAATTACAACTAGCAATAACAGGCGCATCAGTTGACTATTATAATGGAGCAAAGACAGGGACTTTAAGAGATTATTTATTTAGCACAGAGGGACAAGCAAAAATAAAAAGTGAATTAGGAACAGATGATGTTATTTTCAATACATCAAAACATACAATAACATATAAAGGAATAGAATTTATAATAGCAGAAGATGGAACAATTAAACCTGGAATAGAGATATCAAAAGCAGATCCAGAGAATTTAGAACCTGAAGAATTACCAAATGATTTTTGGATAGCAAGTGAAGGAACAGCATATATAAATACAAAATATATTACTATTCCAGAAGAACTATTGATTTATGGTTCATATAGTGGATATTATGGTGGAGAACCAGCTATACAAGTTGGAGAATGTCAATATACGAAATTAACAGTACCTTCAAAAATAAATGATGAAACAGTAACAGCGTTTAGTGTTGCAAATGTAAATAATATTGTTTTATTAGATATTCAAGAAGGAATAAAAGATATACCAGATATATCTACAATAAAAAATTCTGTTCAAAAACTGATAATTCCAAAAAATTTAAATATAACGGAAATGCAATTAAAACAAAAATTAACAAATGAATTTGGAAAAGAAAACATTGGATATATTATAACAAATAGTAGTGACAATAGATTTTATATTGCTGAAATAAAGAAATTAATATGGGCACAAAATAGTGAAGGAAAAATTGTAAGCCCAGATGGAAAACTACAGTTACAAATAGGAGATTATATAAATTACGATCCAGAAAACAGTGAAGTAACAACTATAACATCATATTCGAATGACAATGGATTGCTCAATAGAACATATAATTTAGAAGATTATAGTGGAGGATGGAGAGTATTAGGGGTTAAAAATGGTCAAGTTGAATTAATCTCAGAGAACAATATAGGTGTATTGAGCTTAAATGGAAGAATCGGATATCAGAATGCAGAAAATGAGTTGAATAAAGTTGCGGGATTATATGGACATGGAAAATATGCAACAGGAGCAAGAAGTGTAAATGTAGATGATATAAATAAAATAACAGGATATAACCCAAATGCAGTGGGAATAAAGAATCCAACAGAAGAGCAAATAGCCAATGGAAATAAATTTGATGAAAATAAATTGAGTGAATATGGCAATGAAATAACATTTAGGTGGGATGGAACAGATAAGCCTGCATATACATCAACAAACGGATTAACAGGAAATTTGTCTACTTCTCATAATGATGATACATATTCATATAAAGATTATAAAAAGTCATTTTCATGGTTTGATTTTAATAGTAATATATGGCTAAAATCACCATATACAACAACAAAATCATATATAACAAGCATAAAGAATACAGGATATTGGTATAAAATAAACACATTAATAGATAATAATTCAAAAGAAGGTGAATTACTGTTAGGTAAGAATTATTTCCTTGCATCGAAGTATGTAAGTTGTAATGGTGCATTTGTGACTTTTTGGATAAGAGAGGTTAGTAATAGCGCTTATGAGACGGATGTGTATAGTGTCAGTGCTATAAATTTGGCGCGTTCTTATGGATATGAATATGACACTGGAGGAGGAATTCGTGCAGTAGTTTCTTTGGCAAAAGATATTGAATTAGAAGAAAATGGCACCAATTCATGGAAATTTAAGTGATTATAATCAGTTTTTAGGTATATTTCAAAAACATTTGTAAAAAGGGTATTAATCATGAAAAAAAATAAAATACAAAAAAAAGTTCTAGCAATATTTTTAATAATATTGCTAGAATTTAGTGTATTCAATTTCAGGTATTACATGAATAAAATATTTGGAT
The DNA here is from genome assembly GCA_947306755.1 of uncultured Clostridia bacterium. Classification (GTDB taxonomy): domain Bacteria; phylum Bacillota; class Clostridia; order TANB77; family CAG-508; genus CAG-269. Next base: position 10,205 of record CAMZHI010000027.1, read on the forward strand.
TAAATAGTGAAGTAATAGAATTAAATAAAGAACATTTAACAACAAGTAAATATGATGGTTTTAAATTTGAAAAAGAATATAAAGTAAAAATAGGTAAAGAAGTGAAAGGAATAAAACTGAAGATATTACAAGATTCTAGTTATAAAGAAATAAAAATAACTCCAAAATTTACAGATGAAAGCTCAAGATATAAGGAAAAAGAATTAGATGAAATAAGGTATCTTCCAACATATAAAAACAGAGAATATATAGTTATAAATTCTCAAGAAAGATGTTTAGATTTAACATTAGAGATGGAATCTAATGGGAATTTTAATTTAGAAAGTATTGAAATAAACACATGGTATTTTGAATTTAATTGGGTTAGAGTATTAATTTTAATACTAATTTCAAGTATTATTTTATATCGTAAAGAAATAAACAAATACTTTGAAAAACACTCAAGTGACAAAAAGACTGTATATATTGGATTTATAGTTATTCTAACTCTTATTTTAGGATATTATTCTTTTGGATTTGGTAAGAGCTATGAAAACTCAGCTTGGGAAAATGGTATGGTTCTAAAAGATATGTATAGAGAGCTTACAAAATCTATAATGCAAGGAAAGCTATCATTAGATTTTCCAGAAGACTATAGAGAAGAATTATTAGGACTTCAAAATTACCAGGATTATTCTGAAAGAGAAGAATTAAAAACTCATTATTTATATGATGGAGCTTTTTATAAAGGGAATTTTTATTGCTATTATGGAGTAATACCAGCTTTTACAGTTTTAGTGCCAATAGTTTTATTTACAGGCATATATTGCTACAGTAATGTTATTTGCATTGTATATGGAACATTAGTTAGCATAATGATCTTAAAAATCTATTTAAAATTATTAGAAAAATTCAAGATTAAATTTGGATTTATATTAGAGTTTGTTGGATATATAACATCATTACTTACAATGGAATTATTCCTACTTTGCTTAAATCCTAATTTTTATCAAGCAGTTGATTTATGTGGAATATTTTGGAGCTTATTTGCATTTTGGCAAGTATGGAGCTTAGAAAACAACAAAAAAATAAAACGAAAGCTGTTTTTAATAGGCTTATCTTATGGTTGTATGGTATTAACCAGACCAGTTTATGTATTTTATATAATTCCAATAATTATTGCAATTTGGAAATATTTAATACAAAACAAAAAAATAGCATGGAAGAATTTAGTAGTATTTGCTTTACCAATAATTATAATGGCATTTTTCCAAATGTGGTATAACTATGCAAGATTTGAAAATATATTTGAATTTGGACAATTTCACCAAATAACAATAAATGACACATCATCTTTAGAACTAGAACCGGGAATTGCAATAGATGGGACCCTTTCATTTTTATTTAATCCACCTGTATTTGCAAGGCATTTTCCATTTGTTAATTATAATCTAGCAGGAGTAAGAAATGGAAATGAAATATTTACAGCTGAAGTATTAGGGATTTTTTGGCATCCATTATTGTTAATATTGCTTACTGCAAAAAATAGAATAAAAAATAATCCTAAATTGAAAAAACTCGCATTGTATACAAGTATATTTTGTGTAATTACTATTATTCTGCTAGTTATAAGTATATGTACAGCTGGAGTAATTCAAAGATATTTAACATTTATATTACCAACCTTAACAATACTTGCAATCGTATATTGGTTATTGTATATAACTGAAAGTAAAAATGAAGAAGTAAAAAAAGATAGAATTAAAATATTTAAAATGGTATGTTGTGGTTCTGTAATTATTATGTCATTATATGGTTTTATTAACATAAATGGTTCTTTGCTAAATGATGGAAACTATAAACATATTGATAAAAGGGTAATTGATTACACAATAAGACATAGTTTAGAATTTTATAAATAAAGGTGAATTTAAATGAAAAAAATATCAATAATAATCCCATGCTATAATGAGGAAAAAAGTATTGAAGATTTATTAAAAAAAGTAAATGATGTAAAATTAGAAAATGTTGAAAAAGAAGTAATAGTAATTGACGACTGTTCTAAAGATAATTCTAGAGCTGTTTTAGAAAAAAATAAAGACATTATTCAAAAAATATTATTTCATAAAGAAAATATGGGAAAAGGTGCAGCATTAAGAACAGGTATTCAAAATGCAACAGGAGATTATATCATTATTCAAGATGCAGATTTAGAATATAACCCAAATGAATATGAAAAATTATTGAAGCCATTAATCAACAATGAATGTGATGTAGTTTATGGAAGTAGATTTAAAAATAAAGTATATAAAGGATATTTAGGAAATAGACTAGCAAATAAATTTTTAACCAATATTTCTAATTTATTTACACATTACAAATTAACAGACATGGAAACATGCTATAAAGTCTTTAAAAGTAAAGTTATAAAAAATATCGATTTACAAGAAAATAGATTTGGTTTTGAGCCAGAAGTCACATCCAAACTTTCAAAAGCAAAGGCGAAAATAGTTGAAGTTGCAATTGAATATAATCCACGTACAAAAGAAGAAGGTAAAAAAATAGGAATAAAAGATGGATTAAGAGCAATTTATTGCATTTTAAAATATAGATAGGAGCAATATAAGATGAAAATATTAGTAACAGGGGGAGCAGGGTTTCTTGGAAGTAATTTATGTAAAAGATTATTAGAAGATGAAAAAAACAATGTAATTTGTATAGATAATTTTTCTTCTGGAAAACGAGAAAATATAGAAGAATTAATAAATAATGAAAGATTTGAATTAATTAATCATGATATAATAGACTATATTGATATAAAAGTTAATCAAATATATAATGCAGCATGTGAAGCAAGTCCGAAATTTTATCAACAAAACCATTTAAAAACTTTTGATGCTTGTGTATTTGGAACTAGAAATTTATTAGAACTTGCAAAAAAATATAATGCAAAATTATTACAATTTAGTACAAGCGAAATATATGGAAACCCTATTGAGCATCCTCAAAATGAAAAATATAGGGGAAATGTAAATACAATGGGTGTTAGGTCGTGTTATGACGAAGGAAAAAGAGCAGCTGAGACTTTATGCTTTATATATAACAAAGAATATAATGTAAGAACAAAGGTTGTAAGAATTTTCAATACTTATGGTCCAAATATGAGAGAAGATGATGGACGAGTAATTTCAAATTTTATAAATAAAGCCATAAGAAATGAAGATTTAGAAGTATATGGAGATGGAATGCAAACAAGAAGCTTATGTTATGTAGATGATTTATTAGATGGAATTATTAAAATGATGAATACAGATGATGACTTTGTTGGTCCTATAAATTTAGGAAATGACCAAGAAATTACAGTAAATGAACTAGCGAATAAAGTTATAGAATTAACTAATTCAAATAGTAAAATTACTTATAAACCATTGCCACAGGATGATCCAGTAAAAAGGAGACCAGATTTAAGATTAGCAAAAGAAGTTTTGAGTTATAATCCGTCTGTATTGATTGATGATGGATTAAGAAATATGATAGAATACTATAAAAAGGAATAAAATAAAATAAAATGAATATAGTAGTGGTTGGAATAGGATATGTTGGAATAGTAACAGCAGTATGTTTAGCTGAAAAAGGACATAATGTAACATGTGCAATATTAATCACATTATTTGCGGATGAACCATTTTTGTATTGACATTAATATAGCACAACTAAAATATACTTATGAACAAGTGTTATCTGCCTTGCAGAACAAGTAAATGGAAAAGCTGAAGAATATGAAAACGGAGGAGTAGGAGGAAATAGAGGATTTTTGAAAATGAAAATTTTAAAAAATAAATTCTAAAAATATAAAATTGATAGATAAAAAATAATTTTAAAATTTTTAGTAAAAATTAAAAAATTATAAATTTAAAATTTAGTTTTAAAATTTGAATTTGTGCAATGTTATTTTTAAATGTTCTAAAAAGCGAACATTTGTTATTCGATAAATTTTTTATATTATTTTCATAATTAATTATAATTTTATAAATCAAAACCTTTGAAAATCGTTTTTAAGACATTTTTATATTATACTTATAAAACTAATCATCTGAAATGATTAAAACTTTATTTTACAATTACAAACATCTTGATATTATAAAACTTATATTGAATTATTATAAAATTTTTATACATATCTATTATAATAATATGTGATTTTTTATGATTTATAGAAATCCATGTAATTATTGCAGTAACTGAGATTCAGATACAAAACTGCTAAAAAGGCGACACACGAGAATCGATTTTAAGTCGTTTTTAAAAATTAGATATAGGTAAGCATGCCATCACAAGACTTGAAGGGGATACTTGAACCAGGTATTCTATATTTTACTCCTATCTCGTTTTGCACAAAACTTTTATACTGGGCTATTTTTTGTACCACCTTTTATAACAATGGGTGGTACATTTTTATTAAAAATTTTTGTAAAATTTGTTGACAAATATCAAAATATCAAATATAATCAAAACAATAGTTCGCAAATAATAAATAATGAGATTTAACCGTAGTAATACAAAAAATAAGAACTAAATATATAGAGAAGGATGTGTTCTTGTGGACGAAAAAAAGAATGAAATTATTTTATTTGAAAACCAAGAAGTAAAATTAGAAGTAAACTTAAAGGATGAAACTGTGTGGCTAAACAGGCAACAATTAGCTGAATTATTCGACAGAGATATTAAGACAATTGGTAAGCATATCAATAATGCATTAAATGAAGAATTGAACGATGATAATTCAGTTGTCGCAAAATTTGCGACAACTGCAAAAGAAAATACAGACAAAGCGCAAATTGAAGAACGAATTAATCTAGCTTATCATTCTTCTTTGGTTGATGGGCAAGGAAAAGTTACAGAGTCATCACTAGAAAGCAAGTTAAAAAAAGAATTTAATAAAACTACTTTAGATGAAGACTGGTTAGATAAAAATAGTGTAGCAGGAAAATGGAAAATAACAATAGATAATGTATTTTTAGAAGTGCCAGCTGGAGAAGAAACAGTTACTAGTGCAAGAGCAAATATAACACCATCTCCAATAAATTCAACATATACCACGGGACAAGAAGTAACTTTTGGAAATGAAAATTTTTTCGTATTATCAGATGATGGAACAACAGTAAACCTTCTTGCAAAATATTGCTTAAATAAAGCAGGAACAGCCCAAGAAAACTCAACCCAAAGTTTATCAGGTACTGGAAGGTGGTTTTCAAAGACGAATTATTGGTCAAGTATACAAGAAGTAACATATCCATATGATTTACAAACAAGTGAAATGGTGACAATTGCTGCAAATGACGGAATTTTAGATGATGGAATAAAAAATGCAGTAATAACTGCAAGGGACTATGGAATTTCCCTTGGAGCTACAAAAGGACGTCTAATGAAAAAATCAGAGGCAGAAGCTATAAGAGATGGAAATAATTCTACATTGAAAGACATTTTATGGGGTACATGGAACGATGCAACGAAGCCAGTAGATCGGAAAATTATACTATTATTTAGGTGAGGCTTATGGCACTGATGCAATTTATACAGTGTCTGGTGCAGGTACATATATATATATGAGCCATAATATTGCGAGTGATCAAGCTCAATATTATTCAGACCAAAGAAATGGCGTTCGTCCCATATTAGAGATTCAATAGGTATAAGAACTAGATTAGAAAATATTGTACTAAATTGCTGCGAAGCAGCAATGGAACTAATGTTGAAGAATGTTAATATATTGAAAATATAGAAAATCTCTGATATAATGCATTATGTAACTTAAAGTTACAAATACATTGTAGAGGAGTTTTTTTGATGACAAATTTTGTCATCAAAGAACTATTACAGAAGATGAAAGAAGATATGGGGTTTTAAAGAATTTTTTGAAGTTCGGGCAAAAACTTGTAGAGTAGGGGGAATAGAGGATTTTTTTAAATCATAAATTATAAGAAAAATAACTAAATAAAAGATACTATTAAGAGCTTGTAAGCAAGTAGTATCAAGACTTGAAGGGGATACCTGAACCAGGTATTCTATATTTTACTCCTATTCCTTTTTGCACAAAACTTTTATACTGGGAAACTTTTTGTCCCCTTTGAGAAGGTTTGGAGGGGGGACAATTTTTTTATAATGGACAAATATTAGTTCAAATATGTTGTATTTTTTTTGTTTTTATGATATATATTTTTTGAGATATTTTATAAAAAAATAGAGGTGGAATATGACTCGTGAAGATTTTATGAGAATATTTATAGGGGTAAGTGGCAAAATCATTCCATTAGGTATTGATAAAGAATATTTTAATCCAAGTAAAAAGGAAGAATTAGAAAATAAATTAAAAAGTATTATTGATAAAGACATACAAGAACTTGATGAATCACAAGGATTAGCATATTTTAATCCTAATAATCAAACTTTAGGATTTAATATAAATCAAATTGCAACTGAAGGAGATGCAATAATTCTTATTTTACATGAAGAAAAACATATATTAGACCAGTATTTTGATTGGGACAATTCAGAGCATGTTGATAATAGCCATGTTGGATTTTATCAGCAACATAGTGGAATTGGAATAGGACAAAATGAATCAATTACAGATAGATTTGCAATAAATATGGCAACATCATTTGCAAATAATAATATTAAAGCTACATCATTTAATGCCTTTAATTTAAGTTTTCAAACAGATATGGTTAGGTATCAAGTTGAAGATAAACTTAATCAGCTATTTTGTTCATCAATAGGAATAACATTAGATGAACTCATAAGTGTGCAAAATGATGAAAGTATGGATAGATTAAATGAATTAATTGCAAGATTTAATGAATTTGCTGACTATGAAAGATATAGTGCGGCTATAGACGGGATATATGAATTAAGATATGGAATGAATGGGAAAGAAGATATAAGAAAAATGCACGAATATATCCAACTTGCTCAAGATGAATTTGAAAAATATATTATGAATACGGATCCAGAAAAACTAGAAAAAATTAAAGGAGAATTAATTACAACAGATCCTAGATATAAAATAGATGAAGAAAGAAAGGATTTTTTAGTTAACAATATACATGGTACAAAACAAAAGGACACGAATGATTCAAGTTTAGCAGATATGTTTAATATGTTAAGAATGGACTTACTAGAAAGTTCTGTTGTTGCAACAACTTCTTCAGTAAGATCTACACAGATAAAAGAAGCTACTTCATCAATAATACAAGAATATCAAAATGATAGGTCAGAAATTGTGGAAGAAATACAACAATAATTTGTACTTATCTTAAAAAACGAACATTTGTTATTTGAAATATTTTTACAAAATTATAATAAAAAAATAAAATTTTTGTTTTAAAATTTATTTTTATAATATTATAATTTAATTTGTAATCAAAACTTTTTAAAATCAATTTTAATACATTTTTATAATTAATCTATAAAGTTATTATCTAATAGTTAAATTGATTTAATAAGAAATTATGAAATCTTCATATTATAGTAGTAAAATATAAAATTTTTAAACAATATATAAATCTATGTAATTATTGCAGTAACTGAGATTCAGATACAAAACTGCTAAAAAGGCGACGCACTAGAATCGATTTTAAGCCGTTTTTAAAAATTAGATATATAGTTTGTTGTCTAAGAAATAATACTGTATTTAGATGAATCACTAGAATCATCTTTAAGGCGTTTTTTTATTTAAGTAATATAAAGTTGTTGTTAAGGAAAAATATTAAATTAATGTAATAGATATAAATTGATGATTATAAAGATATTATTATAGAAATTAATTTAAGATAGTAAGTAATAAATAAGAAATAAAATAGTTAAAAGTAAGGAATAAATCAATAATGGATAATTTGGCTAAGATATAGGAATAGAGGCACATTCAAGGTATTCTATATTTTACTCCTATTCCTTTCCGCACAAAACCTTGATAATAGCCACTTTTTTGAAAATTGTAATTTTTCTGTAACAAAAATTTAATATAAATGTAATAATCTATAAAATTATTGTAAGAGTAATATATATATATATATATTACAGTGATTTTTGATGTATTGAAAATATTCCAATTATTTGATATTATATGTATAAATTAATTATTAAATAAGAGGAGGAATATTCAAAAATGGAAATAGTTTTTAAACAAAAGAAAGGTATAACATTAATAGCTTTAGTTATTACAATAATTGTCCTTTTAATTTTGGCTGGAATTTCTATTTCAATGCTATCTGGGGATAATTCGATATTACAGAAAGCGACAGATGCTAAAACAAAAAGTGATGAGGCTCAAATAAAAGAAAGAATACAACTAGCATATCATTCAGCATTAACAAAAGACATCACAGGAGAAAATGGAGAGCTAACAATGCCAACATTGCTGGAAGAACTGAATGATGAATTTGTTGGAAAGACTGTTATAATAACACCTAGTGCAGATAATAAAGAGTGGACAATAAAAGTTGATAATGTGGAAGAAACTGTACCAGCAGGAAATAATGATACACCACAAGTTGCAACACTTCCAAGTACAGATGGAACAAAACCATATTTTCCAAGTGATAGTTTTTCACAGGTTGAAGGTACAGATTTAAGTACAGGACTTGTAATAACAGATAAAGTGGATGAAAATGATAATAGTATAGGAAATGAATATGTTTGGATAGAAGTGCCAAATGATGGAAGTGGACCAGATTATATATCAGTTACAGATGCTGAAGATTATACCGGTATTGAGGAAGCATTAATAATATATGCTGGATTTGACGAAGATGGAAGCTATACAGATAGCAATACTAAAAGAATGAGTTGGACAGATGAATGGTATGACAGTAGTGGAAATAATAATAGTGCAAGTTCAGATTTAACAGCTACAGATGGTTGTGGTTTAACGAGCACAGAATATATAGAGTTAAAACAAAAAATGTTAAAGAGTATATATACAAATGGAGGATTTTGGATAGGAAGATATGAAGCTGGAACAGATATAGCTAGAGGTGATCGTTCAGATTCCATTGAAAATAAACAAGCATTAAGTAAGGTAAATGCTTATCCATTTAATTATGTTACATGTAGTCAGGCTCAAATTTTAGCAAATGAAATAAACAATATTGATTCAAAATATAATAGTAGCCTAATGTTTGGAATACAATGGGATTTAGTAATAAAGCATTTAGAAAATAAAGGAACTTCTAGTAGTGAACTAAAAAATGCTAGTAGTACATGGGGAAATTATACCTATCGACAGTTTACTATAAATAGAGGAAAATATAATGCAAAATACCCACACAATAATTTTATAGATTATACAGAGCCCATGGCAAATAATGTAACAGTAACGGATGGTGTAAGTTGGAAAGTTGCAAAAGAAACACTATTAACAACAGGGGCATCAGATACAAATTTAAAGAAAAATATTTATGATTTAGCAGGAAATGTAAGAGAATGGACATTAGAACATGCTTTTGATTCTTGGTATCCTTGTTCTTGTCGTGGGGGAGGCTACAATGATTCTGGTGAAACGTATACTGCTTCTAATCGTCGTCAACATAGTGCTACTAATTCGGATAGCGACGTCGGATTTAGAATTTCAATTTATTAATTTTTGTACTAAATGCGTTCCGAGTGGTCGAAAGACGGAAAAAAACTGTTAAAATATAATAAAACACTTGCAAATTGTACTAAATTGCTGCGAAGCAGCAATGGAACGAATGTTGAAGAAAGAATTAATATTGAATAAATAGAAAATCTCTGATATAATGCATTATGTAACTTAAAGTTACAAATACATTGTTGAGGAGGTTTTTTTGATTATGAACAATCTAGAATTACTACAGAAGATGAAAAAAGATTTGGAGTCTAAAAGATTTTTGAAGTTTTGGCAAAATCTTCAGAGTAAGGGGATAGAGGATTTTTGAAATTATAATTTGTTAAAATAATTAATTTAAAAATTTTTTAATAAAATTTATAAATTTAATATTTTCTTTATAAAATAGATTTGTAAAATTTGTGCAATATTAGATTCTAAATGTTTGATTTATGATTATGAAAAACGAACATTTGTTGTTCGATAAATTTTTAATATTATTTTCATAAATAATTATAATTTGATAAATCCAAACCTCTGAAAATCGTTTTTAAGGCATTTTTATATAATTATCATAAAACTAATCATCTTAAATATTTAAAACTTTATTTTACAATTACAAAAATCTTGTTATTATAAAACTTAGATTGAATTATTATAAGATTTTTATACATATTTATTATAATAATATGTAATTTTAAATGATTTATATAAATCTTTGTAATTATTGCGCGGGCTCGGATTTAGCTCAAAAATTGCTAAAATAACGACGCACGAGAATCGGTTTTAAGCCGTTTTTATAAAAAGGTAATATAACTTGTTGTCTAAAAAATAAGGTTATTTTGAACTTAATCGCTAAAATCGATTTTAAGACGATGTCTTATTATATAAAATGATATGATTTGTATAATATAATGAATTACCAGAATCTAGAATAAAGCAATTAAAAATAAAAATTGATAACTTATAAAGACTAAAAGTAGCTATATATAAGGTAGTGTAAAAAAAGCAAGGGGACACTAGAATGGAGGTCTTTATATTTTACTCCTATCTCTTATTGCACAAAACCTTTATACTGGGCTATTTTTTGTACCACTCTTTAGAACAAAGGATGGTACATTTTTTGAAAAATTCTTTTGAAAATGTTGATGTTTACACAAAAATATGTTATATTATATATAGAGTAGGCAATAATTTTATATAAAATACATATAATAATATTGCTATATAGCTTAAAAAGATTAGAATACCCTTGCTAAAGTAGGGACTTAAAAAAGTAGGAATATCTTTGCCATAGTAAGAACTTAAAAAAGTAGGAATATCCTTGCCAAAGTAGGAGCTTAAAATAGTATGTGGCTGTCATAACTGGCAGTCACATTTCGTTTAAAGGAGATTATAAATGAAAAATTTAAAAATTTATTATATAAGTGAAAGTTATATTAATTATTTAAGACAATTTGATAAAAATGTTGCTTACAATAAAAATACCACCAGACCATATATAGGAATTGTTTATACATATAATAATTATAACTACTTTGCACCATTGGCTTCACCTAAACCAAAACACATTAATATTAATCCAAAAGCAATTGATATATATAAAATTAAAGATGGAGAATTAGGCGTAGTTAATATTAATAATATGATACCAACTCCAATTGAAGAATTAACAGAAGTGTTGCCAACAATAACTGATAAAAAATATAAAAAGATGTTAGAAGAACAATTAACATTTTTGAATAATCATAAAGCTGATTTATTTAAGAAAATAAATCTATTTCAAAATATGTATAGGAAAGGACATTTAACTGATAATATTACATCTAGATGTTGTCAATTTACTTTGTTAGAAGAAAAATGCAAAGAATATAATTTGCAAAATAATTAATAACATATAAATACTTTATAATAAAAGGAGTAAAACTATGCTTATTGAAATAGAAGAAATGAAATTTAAAACTAAAAGTCCCATTGAAATTAATATATCAAATTCAGCTAAAGATAAAATAAAAGAGTGTTGGAATTCATTTATCAAAAATAAAAATAATTATTGGGATGGAGATATATTTTGTGTAACAGATATAGATTTAAAAGAAGGAAGTATTGAAATTGGTAAAACAAAATATTCAAGCCTTGTTTATGCTAAAATGGCCAAAGATTTAACAATTAGATCTTTGTTTGCATCAATATTGTTAATGACTAAAGATAATAAATATGTAATCATAAAAAATAATCATAATTGTATAAATCTAATTGGTGGAATGGCTGATAAAATGGATTTCATAAACAATCAGTTTTTTCCAGATTTATGTATAAAAAGAGAAGTATTAGAAGAAACTGGAATTGATTTAACTAATCCGAAACAAGTAATAAATTATCAAATAAAATATTTGAAAATACCAGAAAATGGAGAAAACTATTATCCTATAGGTATACTTTATATTGGAAAATTAAATTTTACCAGTGATGAATTTAAAGAATATATGAATAATAAGAAGCATGATAACGAAATTTCAGAAATTTATTATTTAAAAAAAGAAGAGTGCTTAAATCTTGAATTAACAGATTCAGATATTTCTTATTTGAAAGAATTTGTTTTACTCGAAAGTAATGGTTAAAAATTATATTGTTTTTTCAAAATTTGATGGAGTAGGGAGGAGTAAAGAATTTTTGAAATTATAAATTGTATTTTTTAAAAATAAATTACAAAAGTGGAAATTTTAAAAAGTTCAAAAATAGAAAAATAAAAAATTGAAAAAATATAATTATAAAATTTTTTAGTAAGAATAATTTAAAATATTAAAATGTAAATTGTAAATTTGTTCAAAGTTTAAATTTCAAAATGTTAGATTTATAATTCTAAAAAACGAACATTTGTTATTTGATAAAATTTTTATATTATTTTCAGAATTAATTATAATTTTATAAATCTAAACCTATGAAAATCGTTTTTAAGACATTTTTATAATTAACCAATAAAACTAATCGTCTAAATATTAAATACTTTAATTTACAATTACAAATATCTTGATATTATAAAACTTATATTGAATTATTATAAGATTTTTATACATATTTATTATAATAATATGTAATTTTTAATGATTTATATAAATCCATGTAATTATTGCAGCAACTGGGATTCAGTTCAAAAATCGCTAAAATAACGACGCGCGAGAATCGATTTTAAGCCGTTTTTAAAAATTAGCCATATAGTTTGTTGTCTAAAAAATAAGGCTATTTTAAGACGAATCGCTAAAATCGTTTTTAAGTCGTTTTTTATTTAAGTAATAATATAAGTTGTTGTTTAAAATATAAGATCTAATATAAGAATATAAATATATAGTATAAATAAAAAATAGCCGTTATACTGAAAATACTGAAAATGTATAAAATGAATATAAATTATAAGAAAAAGAACTAAATATAAGATACTATTAAGAGCTTGTAAGCGCGCCGTCACAAGGCTTGAAGGGGATACCTAAACCAGGTATTCTATATTTTACTCCTATCTCTTTATGCACAAAACTTTTATTTTGTGCAATGTTATATATTCCTTTTTATACTACTTTTGATCCATATCCCTCTGCTCTCCTATGCTGTTTACTATGAATTAAAGTAGCTTCCAATTAAATCATATTTAATTATTAAATTAGATTTTTAATCT
>CAMZHI010000028.1 GCA_947306755.1 uncultured Clostridia bacterium
ACAATATGGTGAAGCAACAAGAGCAGAAGCATTAAGAATGAAAGATGAGCTAAATTCAGCTATTAATAAAAATATATAAAGGAGGTAAAATTATGCCAGTTAATGTAAAGGCCAAATTAGTAAAAAAAGAAGCATTAAAGAAAGATGTATTCAAATTTTCAGTTAAAGCAAAAGAAATAGTTGATATTTCTAAACCGGGTCATTTTATAGAAATAAGAGTAAGTGACCAAGTTGAACCATTTTTAAGAAGACCTATTAGTATTTACAATATGGATAAAGAAAATGGTATATTAGAATTTATTTTTCAAGTAAAGGGAAAAGGAACTGATATTCTATCACAAAAGCAAGTTGGAGATGAAGTAGACATTATAGGACCTCTTGGAAATGGTAAATTCGATTATTCAAAATATCAAAATCTAGCAATTATAGGTGGTGGAATTGGAGTATTTCCGCTATATGAGCTTGCAAAAGAAGCAAAAGAGGATGGGAAAAATGTTACTACTTATTTAGGATTCAGAAATAAAGATTTTGTTTTATTAGAAGACGAGTTTAAAAATGTATCTGATGAATTAGTTTTAGCAACAGATGATGGAAGCTATGGAAAAAATGGATTTGCAATTAATTTCTTAAAAGAAGATATTGAAAAAGGAAAAATTGACAGCATATATGCATGTGGTCCACTTCCAATGCTTAGAGCAGTAAAGAAATTAGCAGAAGAAACTGGCATACCTGCACAAGTATCATTAGAAGAAAAAATGGGATGTGGTATGGGAGTATGTTTAGGATGTGCTGTAAAAACAGCAAGTAGTCCAAAAGATAGTCCAAGCTATGTTTATGTTTGTAAGACGGGGCCAGTATTTGATTCAACTTTTGTAGAGTTTTAAAGCATATCATGACAAATGGGATAGTCCCAAAATAAAAAAAGGAGTAATAATTATGAATTTAGAAGTTAATTTAGGTGGAATTAAACTAAAGAATCCAGTTACTGTTGCATCAGGAACATTTGGATATGGTAGGGAATATAGTGAATTTTATGATTTAGGAGAAATTGGTGCTATTTGCACAAAAGGTACATCTCTAAGACCTAAAACAGGAAATAAAGCACCAAGAGTATGTGAAACTTCTTCTGGAATGCTTAATGCAATCGGACTAGAGAATAAAGGATTAGAATATTTTGCAGAATTTGATTTACCATTTTTAAAGAAATTTGACACAAAAATAATTGTAAATACATTTGGAAGTACAGTAGAAGATTATGTTGAAGCTTGTAGATTTTTAAATAAGCTAGATATTGATGGTGTTGAAATTAATCTATCATGCCCAAATGTAAAAGCTGGATGTATGGCATTTGGAAATACATATGAAGGAGTTAAAGAAGTTACAGAAAAATGTAGAAGAGTTATAGATAAACCTCTTATCGTTAAATTGACACCAAATGTAACAGATATAACTCAAACGGCAAAAGCAGTTGAAGATGCTGGTGCAGACGGAGTATCTTTAATTAATACATTAATGGGTATGAAAATAGATATAGACAAGCGTAGACCAGTTTTAGCAAACAATACAGGTGGACTTTCAGGACCTGCAATTAAACCTGTTGCTGTAAGAATGGTTTATCAAGTAGCTCAAAAAGTTAAAATTCCAATTCTTGGTTTAGGTGGAATTGTATCTGGTGATGATGCAATAGAATTTATGCTAGCAGGTGCATCTGCAATATCAATCGGAAGCGGAAACTTTATTGACCCATATGTAGCTCCTAAAACTGTAAAAGGTATAGAAGATTATATGAAAAAATATAATATTTCAGATGTTAATGATATAATTGGTAAAGTTGAAATGAACTAATAATAGATGTGAGAAGTGTGAAGTGAGAGGTGAGAAAGTGTAGAAAAATATAATTTCTACGCTTTATTTTTTTATATTTATATGATAAAATAAGACAAAAAAGATGATATAGGGAGAAAACCTATGGAACTTAAAAATAATTATAATGAATGTATTACAAATCTTGCATGTTCAATTAGAAAGTATTTTGAATTAGATTACAAACATAATACAATTGATTATATTGACAGAATATTAGAAGAAAGAAAACCAAAGAATGTGGTTACTATTCTTTTTGATGGAATGGGTTCAAATATAATTGATAATATACTTCCACCAGATTCTTTTATGATTAAAAACAGATTGAAAAAAATCACATCTGTATTTCCTGCAACTACTTCAGCTGCAACTACATCTATTAGAACAGGATTAAATCCTATAGAAACAGGAATACTTGGTTGGGATATGTATTTTAAAGATATAGATAAAACTATTGAAGTATTTCCTGAATGTGAAAAAGGAGATGAAACAAAAACTCATTTATCTGAGGTAAAGAGGGTAAAAGAAAAATACATGAAGACAAAGACTATAGTAGATGATATAAATGAAACAAATAAGTATAAAGCATATGAATTAATGCCTTTTGAGTTTGCTAAATACAGACATTTTGATTTAGATGATATGTTAGACAAAATTGAAGAGTTGTGTAATCAAGATGGGAAAAAATACATATATGCATATAATACAGAACCAGATATGGCAATGCATAAATTTGGAACTTATTCAAGTGAAGTAAAAGATTTAATAAGATATAGAAATATCATGGTGGAAAAGCTTTGTAATAAACTAGAAGATACAGTTGTTTTTATAGTTGCTGATCATGGTCATGTTCCTATAGAAAATATTCAACTAGAAGACTATAAAGAAATTGTTGAGTGTCTGGAGAGGGATACTTCTATAGAGCCTAGAGCTGTAAACTTTTTTATAAAAGATGGTATGAAAGAAAGATTTGTTAAATTATTTAATCAAAATTTTAAAGAGGATTTTGATTTATATACAAGAAACGATGTAATAGATAGCAAGCTTTTTGGAGAAGGAGAAGAAAATGAAATATTTAAGAGTGCACTTGGAGATTTCTTAGCAATTGCTAAAACTAATAAGGCTATATATTATAATAAAAAAGGTGAACATCTATCACATCATGCTGGTTACACAGACGATGAAATATATGTACCATTAATTGTAGTAGAAAAATAGTTTATACTATGATTGAAACAAACTAAAGGAGATTTTAATATGTTAGAAAATATTCAAGTATTATACCATAGTAGTATAAAAATAAATAAAGAAAAAGTGATTTATATAGATCCATTTAAAATTGAAGATGACTGCCATGATGCTGATATTATTTTTATAACACATAGCCATTATGACCATTATTCAGAAGAAGATATAAAAAAGATTATTAAAGAAAATACTAAAATTGTTGTAACAGAAGATTTAAAAGAAAATGTTAATAATATCACAAAGAGTGAAAATGTAATTATTGTTAAGCCAAATGAAAAATATTATGTAGATGGAATTAATTTTGAAACAATTCCAGCTTATAATACAAATAAGCAATTTCATCCAAAGCAAAATAATTGGGTTGGATATGTGATAGAATTAAATGGCTTAAAATACTATATTGCTGGAGATACTGATATTACAGATGAAAACAAAAAAGTTAAATGTGATGTAGCATTTGTTCCTGTTGGGGGAACTTATACAATGACAGCAAAGGAAGCGGCAGATTTAGTAAATATAATAAAGCCAAAAATTGCAGTTCCAATTCACTATGGTTCAGTTGTAGGAACACAACAAGATGCAATCGATTTTATTAGTATGTTGGATGAAGGAATTGAAGGGAAATTTTTCATTGGGGACAGTCCCCAATGAAAAAAAATAGAAAGGATATTAAAAATGCAAAAATTTTATGTTTTAGGAACATGTGCAGGAATATCAGATAAAGGGTTTACTTTAAGCGGAGTATTACAGCATAACGATAAATGTCTTTTAGTAGATACTGGTGGAGGAATGCAGATATTAAAACAACTTAGACTATCTGGAATTAATGTTTCGACCATTCATGATGTATTTATTTCACATAAACATATAGACCATTTATTAGGTTTAATTCCCTTTATAAGAAAAATATTATCTTTAATTAGATTAGGTGAGTATGCAGGAAGTTTAAATATTTATTGTGATAAAGAGATTAAAGAAATTGTTGATTATATTATAAAAGCTACGTTTCATGATCTATTTCAAGAATTATATATAAATAGAATTAGTTATCATTTAGTACAAGAAGGACAAATATATGATGTAATAGGATATAAAATGGAAGTTATGGATATACACTCTTTTGCATCTGTGCAATTTGGATTTAAATTATTATTAGAAAATGATAAGAAGCTTTTTTATTTAGGGGATATGCCTTGTGCAGAACAAAATTATAAAAAAATAAAAAATGCTGATTGGGTTTTACATGAAGCTTTTTGGACAAGTGAAAAAAATAAATATTCAAAAATAGAAGCAAGAAAACATCATTCAAATGTAGATGATGTATGTAAAAATATGAATGATTTAAATGTTAAGAATTTAATATTATGGCACACATTAGATGATAATATAGAAACAAGAAAACAAAGATTTTTAGCGGAAGGTAAAGAATATTTTGCTGGAAATTTATATGTTCCAGATGATTTAGATGTGATAGACTTGGATTAATTATTATTATAACATAGTATGAGAAAGGATGATAAAATATGAAAATAACATTTATTGGAACAGGAAATATGGGATGTAAAAAAAGAGCAAATACAAGTGTATTAATTGATGATTTATTAATAGATATAGGTTGTGGGACAGTTAAGCAATTAGGAAGATTAGATATAGAGACTAAAAGTATAAAATACATATTAATATCACATTATCATTCAGATCACTTTGCAGATATAGGTCATTTTTTTGTAACAAGATATATTAGAAAAGAGCTTGAAAATAGAATAAAAATAATAGGCCCAATTGGACTTGAGGAAAGAATAAAAGGTTTTTTTAAAATGACAGAGCATGGTGAAGAATTATTAGAAAATACAGAAATAATTGAATTAAAGGAAAACATAGAAGTAAATATAGATGATTACAAAATAAAGCCAATACCACTTTCTCATGGCAGAATAAAACCAACATATGGTTACATTATTGAGAAAGACAACAAAAAAATAGGATATACCTGTGATACAACAGTATGTGATAATTTTGAAGAAATTTGCAAAAATGTAGATTATTTGATTGGAGATGCCAATAGCATAACTACAAACGCTAATCACATGGGATTAAATGATTTCACAG
This sequence comes from uncultured Clostridia bacterium, assembly GCA_947306755.1. Lineage (GTDB taxonomy): Bacteria > Bacillota > Clostridia > TANB77 > CAG-508 > CAG-269. The sequence continues at coordinate 5,221 of CAMZHI010000028.1, forward strand.
AATATGCAAAAAAATATAAAAATTGTAAATTCTATGCAATCCATAGAGGTGATTATGAAGATAGAAACGAATATGTATACTTTCCCGAAGATGGAGATGTATTAAAAATATAAGGATTGAAAACATTTATAAGAGAATTAAAAGGAAATAATTAAAATGGAATTAATTGATAAAGATGTTATTTTAAAATATGAAGATAGATATATTGAATTACCAGAAGAGTTACAAAAAGATATAAAAGCATTTTGGGAAAATGTTATTAAAGACAATCCGAATTTATTTGATGGAGAAAATTTTGTTATAGAATCAATGAATGAAAATGAAAATACAATTGAATTGCTTGCAGTTAAGTCTCATTATTCACATTATTTATATAATGAAAGAGTTGGCATTCAAGAAGAAAAGTATAGAGCATGTTCACCATGGACTGGAATATTATTACAAACAACAGATAATTATTTGGTAGTAGGACAAATGGATAAAACAACTTCAAAACCTGATTGCCTACAAATTCCTGGAGGGCAATTAGATACTTCTGATATTAATGGAGATAAACTTGATTTAATACAAAATCTTAAAAGAGAATTAAAAGAAGAAATAAATATAGATTTGGATACAATTGACTACAAATTTAAATATTTAGAATATCCAAATATTAAGAGAAACGTATATGGTTTTATAGCATTAGGAAAAATTGATAAAACCAAAGATAAGCTTGAAACACATTTTAAAGAATATAAAAAATATCTTTTAGAAAACAATTTAGAAACTGAGTTTGAAAAATTAGTATTTTTCAAAAAAGAAAATGCACTTAATGAATTAGATAAATTACCAAATCCTAAAAGACCATATCTAAGAGAGCTTTTAAAAGTTGCTATGCAGTAATTTTATATTGTCACAAAAACCTTTCTAAAGAATAATATATATTATTATTTTATTTAGGGAGGTTTTTTATGTACGAAGATTATATGCTAAACTTTTGGAATTATCCAATAGAGGAGTATCAAAATACATATGAACAATATCCAGATAATTGTGGGTATGGATATAATATGAATAGAAATTATTATGAATATGATTATAATTATTCACCTTATCGCCAAAATATGAATTATCAAAATAGAGGTGTTTCAAATACCCAAATGGAGGAATTATATCCAGAAATATACAAAGTTGTGTATCCAATGGTAAAAAAAGTGTGTAGCAACAATAGTAGAACAATAACAAATGAGATTATAGAACAAATGACAGAAGAAGTCTATAATAATGTAGAAGCAAATAATGGAGTAGAACTTAATATTACTTTAAATAATAATGTCAGAGGAGATAAAACAAATGCACAAGATACAAAACAAGAAAACAGAGGTTCTTCAAGAAATAATGGCTTAATGGATATAATAAAAATATTGATTTTACGTGAACTAATAGGCAGACCTTGTAATAGTCATAATTGTCGACCAAGACCACCTATGCCACCATATCCACCAAGACCAAATTTTCCAAGATAAGTATTAGATTTTTTTTTGCGGATTTTATTGACATTATTTTTAGTATTAAATATAATTATAAATAATAGTTTACGAGACAAAACATAAGGTAATAATCAGAATAAGGTATAATCTTGTGATAACTAGTTAAATAAACTTAAGAGGTATGATTATGGATGAAAAAAGAATAGAAATTGAGATTTTTAAAGATTATTATGAAATATATTCACCATTTCCTCAAGATCCAAAAGAAGCAGAAAACAAAATCAAAAGAGAAATGATGAAAAAAGCTGGTTTTTCAGATAAAGAAATAGATAGATTTATTGATATATTTGAATTACAGTATGATGGTGCAGATGGTTTTGAGGATAATCCATATACTTCTGTAAGTCTAGTTAAAATAATTGATAGAGAGCCACCAGGTGGAGGTCCTAAACCTCCACCTGAAGATGATGAAAAAGAACCTTATCAAAAACCTAGACAAACTATGTTACAACAATATTATGGCGATAGGGAAGCTGAAGCTAATAGAAGGGAAAAATTTGCTAGATTTAAATCTCATATAGTACAAAAATCAATACAAGCTTATGATAAAGATGGAAAATCCAAAACAATACAAGTTTATACAATTGATGATTATCCAGAAAAAGAAGAAGATACAGATGAGCTTTTATTATATGGCTATTCTACCAGGTTAGAAAGGCTTTCAAGAGCTCATCAAGGAGATTTTGCACCTTATGAAGTACAGTATAATAAAATGATTGATCATACTAAAGCTGAAATAAGATTAAAATATCATAATATTATTGAAAAGAATCCTTCACAAGCAAATGAACTAAAAAAAGAAGCAGAAAAAATAATTGCAAATCTTTCAACTGACGAAGAAGATAGGAAAAAAGGTATTCAAGCTCTTATAGATAAAGATACTGATTTCATAGAAACAAATAATTATGGATATAATTCACATCAAAATACACAAGAGAACCTACGTACATTAGGAAAATTTGGAGAAAAATCTGTAAAAGCACCAATATCTGTTGAGCAATCATTTGCTACAAAATTTGGACTTCATTTTATGAATGCATTAATAGAAATAAGAAATCACACTACAGCTCCTGTAAACCAAGCTATTGGAACTTTTGTTGCATCTCCAATTCACAGATTATTAACTGGTACAAAAAGGGTAAAATCAGAGCCAGTAAATGTTGATGGATATTTCATTACACCAATGGAAGATATGATAGCGACATCTCAAAAAAACTCTGTAGGTATGTTTAAAAATAAATTTACACATAGATATCAAGCTAGAAAAGATTATTTTACTCAAATGATTTCTAGAGAAGAACAAGAAAGATTAATGTCAACTGAAAAAGGATATGGTAAAGATTCAGTTAAAAGGACAACTCCTCGTACTTTATTAAAGCTGGCAATACTTCCTAGGCTAATGGCATTATTTCATTATAAAGAAGGAAATATTGCTGTATTAAATGCTGGTTTACATGATATTGAAATTGCAACAAAAGAAAGAAATGAAAAGCTATTTTGGAAGAAAGATGAACTTCAAACTTTAAAATATAGAATTAAAAATGCCAAAAATGAAATTAAAGATTTAGAGGAGTTACTAAAAGTAGTTAAGGATCCTTATAAACAAGAGGCTATTCAAAAAGGCATTGAATTAAGAAAGACTCAGATTCCAATTTATACAGGAAAATTTATTGAAAAATCTAGAATTGAAGTAGATAGTGTTCAAACTGATGCTCTTTCAATGTCTCAACATGATAAAGCAAATAAATCCGATATAACTAAGGTGGTAAAAGGATTTAAAACTGCTGGAAGAATTGCAGTTGGAGCATTTATTAGCAGGTTTTTATATAAAGAAGTTGCACATCAAGCAAAAACTCCAGATACGCAGGAATATGTATCAGGTAAAAAAGAATATATACCTGCTAAAACGGAATTTGTTGATAAGACCGTAGAAAAAACAGTTTTAGTACCTGGAACTAAGCTTGAACCGGGACTAGATAAAGAAGGGGTAGCTAATATTACGCTTGACAAAATCTATTCACAAGGAAGTGGAAAGCTTTATTATAGTGTTTATGGGGGACAAAAAGGAAATACACTTGAAGACAATTCAAGTTTCTTTAGAGGAATTGAATTTACATATAATGGACAATCTTTGTCTGGATCTGATGGACATGGGTTTGATGCAACTGCTCTTACTACAGTTCAATTATCTCAAGATATAAATGGAGAGACTAGTATTGTTAATGTTGTACAAGATGTTTTACAAAATGCTATTGGAAAGCCTTTTACAAAAGAAGAAGTTGAGCAATTGATATTAGATGGAAAAGTATCTGATATAGATATATGGAGATCTAATTCTGAAAATGGAATTCCATTAGGTTGGCTTCGTGCTTCTGAAATTGTTCCAGAAATAATTAAGGAAGGCTCGCATGAAGTTCCTACTATGGTAGAAAAAGTAGTTAAAGAAACAGTTAAAGAGGCTGTTACAACACCTGGATATATGCAACCTACACCTGGACATTGGGTACAAATTCCAGGAGAAGAATATACATATTTTACTTCAGAAATAAACCCTTCAGTTGTAGCTGGATTATCTGGATTATCAGCATTAGAAGCTTCTAATTGGAATGACTTACTAAGATATACTAGATCTCAGGAATCAATTAAAGAAAGAGCTACTGAACAGCTAAAAGCTATGGCTCGTGAAAATAAAGCTAAAAATAATGGAAAAGAAATAACAACTAAAGTTGAAAAAACTACAATAAATAAGAGAAAAATAAAATCCTTTCAAAGAAATAATAAAGATAAAATTAGATATTATTGGCCTATTAGTGACAAAATGAATATTTATACAAAGAAATTATCAGAAAAGAGAGAAGGGGTAACTGTTTTTGAGAAATTTATGGGAACAAAAGAGGAGGATTTTAAAAGTGGATATGATGAAAATGCAATAGGAGCAAACAACATAGATTCAACAAAGAACATAAACTTAGAAGAGGAGGATACTTATGATAAATGATGAGATTATATTAGAATTATTTGATGAAAATAAACAACCTCATAAATATGAACTATTAGATATAGTGAGATACAAAGATTCAGAATATGTTGTTTTAATGCCAAAAAGTGCATTATTTGATAATGAAGTCGAAATATTTGAAACAAAACATTCTAAAGATAAGTCTGCTACAATGTACAAACCTGTGCAGGATAACTATATCAATTACATAGTTTTTGAAATGTTTAAAGACAAATATGAAAATGAGTATCCAGGTAGAATAAAATTTGAGTAAGAGATTATGAATTTATAGTTTATTATAAATTGTAACACAAAAGGCATGATATAATTGTTATTTTTAGAAAAGTTAAAGAAATAGTGATATATAAATAATTTAAGAAGTTTAGAATGTGATTGGAGAAATGATATTACTTCATACTGAGCTGAAAAACTTTGAAGTTTATTTAGATATCACTATTTCTTATATATCATTCCATATAAGCCATTATATTGTAACGCCTCTACATTAAAATTCTAGTTTTTCCTTGATATTTTTTTAATCTTGTAGTACAATTTGAAATTAGAAACGGGGAAATAAAATGACAAAAAAATGGCAAATTAATAATAAAAAAAATGACGAAATAAACAATAAAATAAAAGAACTACAAGAAAAGTATAAATTAAGTAAATTGCTTTCAACAATCATGGTAAATAGAGGAATATCAGAAGAAAATGCAGAAATATTTTTAAACCCTAATAGGCATAATTTTCATAATCCATTTGAAATGCCAGATATGGAAAAAGCTGTAGAAAGAATAATACAAGCTATAAATAAACAAGAGAAAACAATTATTTATGGCGATTATGATGTAGATGGCATTACAAGTACAACGATATTAAAAAAATTTCTTAAAGATAGAGGCTTAGAATGTGGATATTATATACCAAATAGATTGATTGAAGGATATGGTTTAAATAAAGAATCTATTGAAAAAATAGCAAAGCAAGGATATACTCTTATTATTACAGTCGATTGTGGAATTACAGGAAACGAAGAAGTAAAACTAGCAAAAGAATTAGGAATAGATACTATTGTTACTGATCATCATGAACCAGGAGAGCAATTACCACAAGATGCAGTAGCTATAGTTGATTGTAAAAGAAAAGATAATCAGTATAAATTTAGAGAACTATGTGGTGCAGGTGTTGCATTTAAAATCTGTCAAGCATTAAGTATCAAACTTGAGCTAGATGAAAAAGAGTATTTAAAATATTTAGATATTGCATGTATAGGTACAATTTCAGACATAGTCCCATTAGTTGATGAAAATAGAGTGATAACAAAATTAGGGTTAAAACTTGTTAATTGTACAAAAAATATAGGTTTAAATGTATTATTAAAAACAATAGGATATAATAAAGTTGATTCTACAGCGATTGCATTTGGAATAGCTCCAAGAATAAATGCATGTGGTAGAATGGGAGATGCTGAAGTTGCTATAAAACTATTGTTATGTGATAATTATGAAGAAGCAGAAGTTTTGGCTAGAAAAACTCAAGAATATAATATGAAAAGACAAACAGAAGAAAAAACAATTTACGAAGAAGCTCTTTTACAAATTGAAACAGAGAAAAAAGCAAATCAAGAAGCTTTTGTGCTTAAAGGAGATAATTGGCATATAGGTGTTATGGGAATTGTATCATCTAAAATTACTGAAAAATATTCCAAACCATCAATACTAATAGGTTTTAAAGATAAAGAAACAATAGGTAGAGGTTCGCGGAAGAAGTATTAAAGGGTTTGATTTACATGAAGCATTAACAAAATGTAAAGACTATTTAATTGGATTTGGTGGACATACTATGGCAATAGGTTTAGCAATTGATAAATCAAAAGTATCAGAATTTGAAAAGTGTTTTTTAGAAGTTGCTAAAAATTCTAATATATCAGAATTAATGCCAATACTTAAAATAGATGATATTATTGACATTGATGAATTAAATAGACAAGATGTAGAAAGTTTAAATTTACTTGAACCATATGGTGAAGCAAATGAAATGCCTGTTTTTTTATTTAAAGAATTAAAAATTGATTCTATAAGATGGCTATCAGAAGGTAAACATTTAAAGCTTACTTTAAAAAGTAATAAAAACACATATATTAGTGCAATAGGCTTTAATTTAGGTGAATATGTTAATCTATTTAAAATAGGAGATAGAATAGATTTAGCTGGAAATTTAGAAATTAATTCATATAATGGATTTGATTCGATTCAAATTAATATAAAAGATATTATGAAAAGCATATAATAAATAAGAGAATGGCAGTTTTCTTAAAAAAGGAGTGATTGTAATTATGGCTGAAAAAATAGATCTAACAATATATGATGTAATAAACAAGAAAAAAGAAGTATCAAGAAAAGTTGATTCTAGGCTAATTATGAAAGCTTTTAATTATGCAAATGAAAAACATAAAGATCAAAAAAGAGGGTCGGGAGAGCCATATATTATTCATCCTATAAATGTAGCCTATATACTTGCAGAAATAGGATTAGATGAATCTACAATTTGTGCTGCACTTTTACATGATGTTGTTGAAGATACAGATTCAACTTATGAAGATTTAATTGAATTATTTGGGCAAGAAATAGCTGACATGGTACAAGGAGTTACTAAACTTGGAAATATTCAATTTGCAACTATTGAAGAAACTCAAGTTGAAAACTATAGACGTATGTTTTTAGCAATGGGTAAAGATATTAGAGTAATATTAATTAAACTTGCTGATAGACTTCATAATATGAGAACTCTTAAATTTTTAAAAAGGGAAAGACAAATTGCAAATGCTAAGGAAACACTTGAATTATATGCTCCTTTAGCCAATAGATTAGGACTATATTCAATTAAAGCAGAATTAGAAGATTTAGGATTTAAGTATTTATATCCAGATGAATTTCATGAACTAGTTGAAAGTATCAATAAGAAAAAAGAAGAAAGATTACATTTTATTGAAAAAATTATGGATGACATTCGTGTTCAATTAAAAAAACAAAGAATTGATGCTGAAGTTACTGGTCGAGCAAAACATTTATATTCTATTTATAGAAAAATGAAAAGAGATAATTCTACAATTGATCAGATATATGATTTATTTGCAATGAGAATTATTGTTAACTCTGTAAAAGATTGTTATGCAGCATTAGGTGTAGTTCATGAAATGTATAGCCCTATGCCTGGTAGATTTAAAGATTATATTGCTGTGCCAAAGCCAAATATGTACCAATCTATACACACAACATTACTTGGAGAAAAAGGGACACCATTTGAAGTGCAAATTAGAACATGGGACATGCATAAAATTGCTGAATATGGTATCGCTGCACATTGGGCATATAAAGAAGCAAATTTTTTAGGTAAAGGTAAAAAAAATGTAGTTGTAACTGATGATAAACTTGCTTGGCTTCGCGAATCATTGGAATGGCAACAAGAAATGCAAGATCCAGGGCAATTTTTAGAAAATCTAAAGACAGAGCTTTTTGAAGATGAGGTATATGTATTTACGCCTAAAGGAGCTATAAAAGTATTGCCAAAAGGAGCAACTCCAATAGACTTTGCTTATACTATCCATGCTGAAATAGGTAATCATATGACAGGGTGTAAGATAAATAGTAAAATGATGCCTATTATAACAGTTTTAAATAATGGAGATATTGTTGAAATAATAACATCGGAAAATTCTAAAGGACCAAGTTTAGATTGGCTTAAATTTGTAAAAAGTACATCAGCAAGAAATAAAATCAATAGTTGGTTTAAAAAGGAAAAGAAAGCGGAAAATATTGAAAAGGGAAAAGAGCTTGTTGAAAGAGAAATTAGAAGAGTTGGTATTCCATATGATAAACTGTTTAAAACAGAATATGTTGATGCAATGCTAAATAGGTATAGATATAAAGATTTAGATGAGATGTATTTAGCTGTAGGATTTGGCGCAAATACTGCTACAAAAGTAATAGCCAGAATGCTTATAGAATATAGAAAAGAAAATCCTGAAGAGGATTTAGAAAGCAAATTAGAAGAGTTATCAAAAATAAGAAGTGAAAAAAAGACTAAAGCATCAAGTAATGGTATTATAGTTAAAGGAATTGATAATTGTCTAGTAAGATTTTCAAAATGTTGTAACCCACTTCCAGGTGATGAAATAATAGGTTATATTACAAAAGGAAGAGGTGTTTCTGTTCATAGAAAAGATTGTGTAAATGTTAAAGAATTAATAAAAGAAGAAAATAGAATAATAGATGTTTATTGGGAGGAAGAAGAGCAAGCTTCATATAATGTTGATATAGAAATAGAAGCAAATGATAGAATTGGTTTATTATCAGATATATTAAAAGCAATAGCTATTTCAAAAGTTAACATTTTAGCAGTTAATACAAAAACAGGAAAAGATAGAATAGCAATTATTTATATTACTTTAGAAACAAGAAATTTAGATGAACTTAATAATGTCCTTAAGGCAATAAGAAAAGTTGATAGTGTATATGATGTAAAAAGGAAAATGATTTAGTTTTTTGGAATGAGAGGTGAGAGGTGAGAAATCTCACATCCTACTTCACATCTCAAACTTTAGATTTCCTTTGGTTTCAAATGCAAATTAGATAGTAATTTAAGAAAAGAGGGAATAGCTATGATACTAAAGAGATTTAAAATTTCAACTTGGATAGGCGATGATACGAATTGCTATATGGTTTTTGATCAAGACTCAAAAGAAATCATGGTAGTGGATCCTGCTGGAGATGTCGATAGAATTGTTGAAATGATAAACATTTTACAAGGCAATTTGAAATATATATTTTTAACACATTGTCATGGTGACCATATAGGTGGAGTAACAGAATTAAAAGAAAAAATGGGTGGAAAAGTATTAATTCATAGAGATGATGCCGATGGATTAAATGATAGAAAAGTTAATTTAACAGAATTTATGGAAGGATTTCCAGAAATAGAACTAGAAGCAGATTCTAGAATTGATGATGGAGATTTGCTTCACATTGGAAAGCTTGAATTTAAAGTAATTCATACACCAGGACATACAAAAGGAGGAGCATCTTTGTATCAAAAAGAGCAAAGACTTTTGTTTTCAGGAGATACTCTATTTAGAGGGACATGGGGAAGGACAGATTTGCCAACATCAGATTTTAAACAAATAATGGAATCAATAACGAAAAAATTATTAATATTGCCAGAAGACACAATTGTTTATCCAGGCCATCGGAAAATCAACAATGATTGGAAATGAAAAGCCAATTTATTTGGAGTTAAAACCTAGAAAAATATAATTTTTTTCATTGGGGACTGTCCCGAACGCTAAATTTTTCATTGGAGACAGTCCCCAATGAAAAAAAATCATAATAATAAAAACATTGAATATATATTAATATAGGGAGTAAGATATATGTTCAATGTTACAATAATAAAACTAAAAGACATAATTAAAATTGGAGTTATCTTAATTTTAATATATGTCTTTTCTAATTTTGTTTTAAGAAATTTAAGAATTGAAAACATACAAAATACATCTTTTGAATTGAATTCTATTAGTATGATAAAAAATGGAATTGAACATCAAAGTAGTATTATCAAAAATACTTCTCAAAATGAAAAAAAAAATACAACAAAAAAACGAGAAGAATTATTTGATATTAAATCTATAATAAATATTGGTTCAAGTATTTTTTCATTAAAACAAAGTGAAAAAACTGATGATGGACAAGATAATGCAAAAGTTACAAACCAAGATGCACAAATTGAACAACAAGAAGTTGATGAAGAAAAAAAGATAGTAGAAAACAATATTAATGTTGAAACAGAAGTAGTAACTGTAAATCCTTTGCAGGAAAGATATGATAGAGATTATAATGGGGTAAAAATAAAAAATGAAACTGAATTTGAACTTACAGATGAGATATTAAATTCAGATGGGTTAAGTATAAATAAAAATAATATTGTTATTTTTCATACACATACATGTGAAAGCTATACTCAAAGTGAAGAGTATAATTACGAACCAACAGGGACATATAGAACAACTGATTTAAACTGTTCTGTTGCAAGAGTGGGGGATGAACTTGAGAATTACTTGAAAGTATTTGGTTTTAATGTAAATCATAATAAAACATACCATGATTATCCTTCTTATACTGGTTCATATAGTAGGTCTTTATCAACTGTAAAGGGAATATTAAATGGTTTTAATTCTGATATTATAATAGATTTACATAGGGATGCAATTGGGAGCAAAGAAACTTATGCTCCTTTAGTAAAAATAGGTGATGATTATTGTGCACAATTAATGTTTGTAATGGGAACAAATGGAGGAGGACTAACACATCCAAATTGGAATAGTAACTTAAAATTTGCAGTTAAAGTACAAGAAAAAGCAAATGAAATGTATTCAGGACTGTTTAAACCAATGATTATAAGAAATTCAAGATATAATCAACATTTAGGAAAAGCTGCTTGTATAATAGAAGTCGGAGCTACAGGTAATACGTTAGACCAAGCATTAAATAGTATGAAATATTTAGCAGATATATTTAATGAAGTGAGATGTGAGATGTAGGGGCGATTTTAATCGCCCGTAAAAAACATAAAGAATATATAAAAATTGCCTGCTTAGACAATCAACGAATAGTATGTTGCTAATTTGGCAAAAATATTTAATATAAAGAATTAAGAAAGGATAAAGTAATGTCAAAAGAACTTACATATTGGACAAGTTTTTTTAAAAAAGTATTAATCGTTATATTTGCTATTATTGGAATTTGGTTATCAATAAAACTTGTATGTTTTTATTTACCTTTTATTATTGCATTTTTTATATATTTGATTATAGAGCCTTTAATAAAAAAATTAATGAATAAATTTAAATTAACGAGAAAAACAAGTTCAATAATTGTATTTATATTAACTTTCGGAATTATAATTGGTATATTAGTATGGGGAATAATAACGATTATATCAGAATCATCTGATTTATTATCAAATTTTAATTATTATTATGAACAGGCAAATAGTATTATTCACAACTTACTATCAAAATTTAATGATGAAAAAATAAATCTACCTGAAAATGTATTAAGTACATTGAGAGATAACGCATTTTCTATGTTAGAAATACTTTCAGAATATTTACAAAGTTTTTTTACCAAAATTATATCAGGAATAACTAAAATTCCAATTGTAGCTATTTATATAGGGGTTTTAGTTTTAGCTTTGTATTTTTTTTGCACAGATAAAATATATATGTTAGATGAATTAGAACATCATTTACCAGAAACATGGATGAAAAGGTTAACAAAACATGTTAGCGAAATTATGAAAATTCTTGGAGGGTACGTAAAAGCTCAGCTATCATTAATATTTATTTCATTTATTATATGTTTAATTGGTTTATATATTTATCATTTTATGGGACTAAATGTTGGATTCCCATTAATTATGGCAATTGCAATTGGTTTTGTTGATGCTTTACCTATTCTAGGAACAGGAACAATAATGATACCATGGGGAATATTTGCTGGTTTGAATGGAGACTTAAGATTGGGTATAGCAATTATAACTTTGTGGATTATAGTTACCTTAATTAGGCAATTTTTAGAACCCAAGATTGTAAGTCGGAAATATAGGTGTTCATCCAATATTTACAGTGATTGCAATGTATACTGGGTTTAAATTTATAGGTGTAATCGGGATGTTTGTTGGACCAATTATTTTGATAATATTAAAAAATATTTTTGCAAATTTTTTAGATAATGGAATTGTTAAATCTTTACTTGACTTCTATAAAAAATAATGGTTGCTGAACAATTTCATATTGCTTTCGAATCAGCAGAAAGAATTCATAAACAAATGGAAGCAAGAATCAATAAAAGAATTGATCAAAAAATTGCTCAAGCACTTCAATTTTAAAAAGAGGTCTGAGGTAAGAAGTCAGAAGTTAGAAGTTAGAAGTCGGATAAAAAGCATATTATTTTTATTTCCAAAATCTAAAATCCAGAATCCAACATCCGACATCTTACTTCCTACCTCAATTAAAAAAATATATATCTTTAATTCAGACAATTCTTACAATAAAAAACTTGTAGGAACATATGTATTATCTGGAACAGAAACGTACTTATTTTCAGGCTCATCACACTTAAAAATCTTTGTTACTTCAATTATTGCAATTTCTCCATAATAATCACTTTTTTGAATTATACCTGTTACATCAACCCATTCTCCATCTTTAAATTCATTAGCGTTTTTATATTCACATAAAAATCCAACAACTAAACTTTGTAATGGATTTTGATTTACAATCATATCTCGAGCTAATACAAATTGAATAGGACTAAAATCTAATAATCTATATATATATCCTGTGAAATGAACTTTACATCCAACATAATTATCTAAATTATCTGTAACAGATTTTAATATATTAGTATAATTATGTGGAGAAATTTCAAAAATTTTATCACTATTAATTGTATCATTTAATGTAAAGGTATTATTTTCTTCTTTTTCAATCTTTTTAAAAAAAATATTATAAACTCCAGTTAAAAAAATTAGAATAATTATAATTGACATTAGAATGAATAAATATTTTATTATTTTTTTGCCATTAATTTTAAAATTAATAAACATACTGAGCTCCTTTATTTTTATATTTTCTAAATAAAAAAACGTATTAATTACAATAGAAGTGAGAGGTGAGAGGTGAGAATCGCACTTCACACTTCCCACATCTCACTTTCAACTTCAAAATTCTAAATTATTAATAAACTATAATTAATAATTCATAAAAATATATGTTTTTTTTTCATAAATATTACAAAAAAACTTGATAATTTTTGCTTTTAGTGTTATAGTAATGAGGTATAATTAAGCTCAAAAACAGAGGCTATTTAGTTTGTTTAGGGTTTTACATTAGAAAGGATGAAGTAAAAATGAAATTATTCAAGTCTTATAGTGAAAAAGAAGTTAAAAAGGTTATGCCAATTATAGAAAAAATAAATTCTTTAGAAGAAGAAATGAGTAAGCTTTCAGATAAAGAGTTAACAGCTAAAACACCTTATTTTAAAGAACAATTAGCTAATGGCAAAACTTTAAATGATATTTTACCAGAGGCATTCGCAGTAGTTAGAGAAGCATCAAAAAGAACTTTAGGGTTAAGACATTTTGATGTGCAATTAATAGGTGGTATTATTTTACACCAAGGTAGAATTGCAGAAATGAAAACAGGTGAAGGTAAAACTTTAGTTGCTACATTACCAGTTTATTTAAATGCACTAGAAGGAAAAGGAGTTCATGTAGTAACAGTAAATGATTACTTAGCTAAACGTGATAGTGAATGGATGGGTAAACTTTACAAATATTTAGGATTATCAGTAGGTTTGGTTGTAGCAGGACAAAGTCCAAAACAAAAGCAAGATGCATATAATTCAGATGTTACTTATGGTACAAATAACGAATTTGGTTTTGATTACTTAAGAGATAATATGGTTATATATAATAATCAATTAGTTCAAAGAGGTTTACATTATGCAATTGTAGACGAAATAGATAGTATCTTAATTGATGAAGCTAGAACTCCTTTAATCATTTCAGGAAGCAGTAATTCTTCATCAGATTTATATAAAAGAGCAGATAGTTTTGTTAGAAAACTTGAAGCAAAAGTTATAGTTGAAGAAGATATTAAAAACTATGACCAACAAGAAGATAATGAAAAATATGATTATATTGTTGACCTAAAAGCAAAATCAGCTGCACTTACACAAAAAGGTATTGAAAAAGCAGAACGTGAATTTGGACTTGATAATTTTAATGATATTGAAAACTCTACACTTGTTCATCATGTAAATAAAGCATTACATGCACATGGTGTTATGAAAAAAGATATTGACTATATAGTTAAAGATGGACAAGTTCTTATAGTTGACGAATTTACTGGACGTATAATGTATGGAAGAAGATATAATGATGGTTTACATCAAGCATTAGAAGCAAAAGAAAAAGTAAAAATTGCAGATGAATCAAAAACTCTTGCTACAATTACTTTCCAAAACTTCTTTAGAATGTATGGAAAGCTTTCTGGAATGACTGGTACTGCTATGACAGAAGAGAGCGAATTCGAAGAAATATATAATTTAGATGTTATAGCTATTCCTACAAATAAACCAGTAATTAGAAAAGATGAACATGATGTTATTTACAAAAATGAAAGAGCTAAATTTAATGCAATTGTAAATTCTGTTAAAGAAGCACATAGTAAAGGCCAACCAATACTAATTGGTACAGTATCAGTAGAAAAATCAGAATTATTAAGTAAAAAACTTAAAGAAGCAGGAATCAAACACACAGTTTTAAATGCTAAATATCATGAACAAGAAGCTGAAATAATTGCTCAAGCAGGAAAGTTTGGAGCTGTTACAATAGCAACAAACATGGCAGGACGTGGTACTGATATTATGCTTGGTGGAAATAGTGAGTTTTTAGCAAAACAAGAAATGAAAGAAAATAAAGTACCTGAAAATCTGATTGAAGAATCTAACACATATTATGAAACAGATGATCAAGACATTTTAAGAGCTAGAGAGCAATTTAAAAAACTTCAAGCAAAATATGAAGAACAAATAAAAGATGAAAAACAAAAAGTAATAGATGCTGGTGGATTAAAAATTATAGGAACAGAGCGCCATGAATCTCGTCGTATAGATAACCAATTACGTGGACGTTCAGGACGTCAAGGAGACCCGGGTAACTCTAAATTCTATATAAGTTTGGAAGATAACTTAATGAAGATATTTGGTGGAGATAGAGTTACAAAAGTATATTCTGCGCTAAATGTTGATGAAAACATGCCTATTCAGCTAGGAATGATTTCTAAAGCAGTAGAAAATGCTCAAAAGAAAGTTGAAGGTAGAAACTTCTCAATTCGTAAAAATACATTAAAATATGATGATGTTATGAATGTTCAAAGACAAGAAATCTATTCTCAAAGAAAACAAGTTTTAGATGGAATGGACTTAAGTGAAGTAATATCAAATTATATTGATTGGGTTGCGGAAACTACAGTTGAAATATTTAATGAATCAGATGAAAAAGGAGAATTTAAATTAAATACAGAAGCTCTATCACTTGAAATTTTCAATACATTTGGATTTAATATGAATGAAGAATTAAAAAATCATTCAGATGATATTAATTACATTATAGAAACATTAAAAGAAAAAGCACATCAAAAATATAATGAGAAAGAAAAAGAAATCCCAGCAGAGCAACTTCGTGAAATCGAAAGAGTTGTTATGTTAAAAGTTGTTGACCAAAAATGGATGGACCATATAGACGCTATGGACGAACTTAGAAAAGGTATTGGCCTTCAAGGATGGGGACAAAAAGATCCAGTTGTTCAATATAGAATGACAGGTACAGAAATGTTTGATGAAATGATAGAAGCAATTAAAGTTGATGTTGTTAAACTTCTTATGAATTTAAGAGAACAAAAAGATTTAAGAAGAACAGAAACAGCAAAAATTACTAAAGCAGCTTTAGCTTCAATTAATAGTGTTGATGGTGGTCAATCAGCATTAGAAAACCCAGAGGTAGATAGAACTGTAAGAAGAGATACACCAAAGGTTGGAAGAAATGACCCATGTCCATGTGGAAGTGGTAAGAAGTATAAAAACTGTTGCGGCAAAAATGCATAAAGTCAATACTTATAGAGATTAGGTAAATTTACATAAATATGAAAACAACCCAAATTGTTTGCATTTTGTTTGCAAATTGTTTTCATACAAGTAATCAAAATCTCTAAAACTATCTAAAATAAAGACTTTGCAGGTTGCAAACAAACTGAAAACAAAAATATAAAGTGTTATCATTCGTGGTAGCACTTTTTTGTTTACCTTCGTGGAAGGAGGTATAAATGTAAAATGTCGAATGTAACAATTCAAAAAAGAGGCAAATACTATCAATATAAGTTTGAAACTGCAAAGATTGATGGTAAAAGAAAATTTGCAAGTAAGTCTGGTTTTAGGACTAAGGCTGAAGCAGAAAAGGAGGGAATAAAAGCTTTTAATGAGTATATGAATACTGGCCATGATTTTACACCAAGCGACATGAGTTATTCAGATTTATTAGATTATTGGTTAGAAAAACATTGTCATATTAATCTCAAATATCACACAATAGAAGCATATAGCAGTATTGTAAAAAATCATGTAAAACCAAATATGGGTCATTATAAAATATCTTTAATAACTAGAAGTACATTACAAGATTTTATAAATAAGATGTATGTAGATAAATCTTTCAGTAAAAATTTCCTTAACAATATAAAGAAAGTAATAAAAGGTTCATTTACATTTGCTTATGAAAATGATTTTGTAAAAGTAAATCCAGCCATTGGAATTAAATTACCTAAATATGATATTCCTCCAGAAGATCCAGCTCACATTTTAACAAATGAAGAAATAAATTTAATACTTAACAGGTTTAAGAATAATCATTGTGTATATTATGCATTCTTAACTGCATATTGTACAGGACTTCGTATTGCAGAAGTATTTGCATTAACATGGAATGATATAGATTTTAGAAATAAAACTATTTCAGTTAATAAGAACATACTAAAAAAGAATCAAAATGGTGGAACAAAGAAAAGACACATAAGTGGAAACTCAACAACTGTATGGTATTTTGGAACTTGTAAGACTCAAACAAGTTATAGGACTATTCCTATTGGAGAAACTTTATTAAATGCTTTAAAAGAATATAAAAGAGAACAAGAGGAAAACAGAAACAATTATGGAGATACATATATGAAACACTATAAAAAGGTTGTTATAAATCCCTATAACAATAAGCAAGAAATAAAAATATTAAATGCTTATGCTGAAATACCAATACATTTGGAAGAAGTTGATTTTGTATTTGTAAAGAAAAATGGAGTATATGAAGGTACAGATAGCTGTAAATATCCATTTAAAGTTATACATTACGAATTAGGTATTCCTTGTAGATTTCATGATTTTAGAGATACACACGCAACAAAGTTAATAGAATCAGGAGCAGATATTAAGG
>CAMZHI010000029.1 GCA_947306755.1 uncultured Clostridia bacterium
AAACATTGGCCACAGTCAAAGATATGCTTTAATTCAAATGATTCTTGATTTTTTAATTTATATTCTTGTTCTATCATCTTTTATACCATTCTTTCCAGATGTACAAATATAGGGTTTATTTTTTTGATGGAATATGAGGTATTATTCTTCCAACAAAATCATTAAAGTTTTGAGATTGTAATATGATTTTTCCAGGTCCTTTTAATCTTGTTAAAAATAACCCTTCTCCACCTAAAAAGATATTTCCTAGACCTTTTACTGTTTCTATTTCATAAGATACATTTGAGTCAAATGCTACGACATTACCTGTGTCTACTTTTAAAACTTCTCCTGGGCCTAATTCTTTTTCAATAACATCCCCATCAACTTCTAAGAATACTGTTCCATTTCCTTGTGCTTTTTGAAGAATAAATCCTTCTCCTCCAAATAACCCTGCTGTTAGCTTTTTAGTAAATGCTACACTTGTTTCTATACTTTGTTCAGCACAAAGAAATGCTCCTTTTTGCATAATTAATCCATTAGGCATGTTTCTTAGATCAATTGGTACTACAGCTCCTGGAACAGTTGATGCAAAAGCTACCATAGCTCCTTCTGTTTCTGCTGTATAATTTGCCATAAAGATTGATTCTCCAGAAAACATTCTTCCTAGACTTTTCATTACTCCTCCACGAGCATTTGTATGCATTTTAATTCCTTCAGTTTGATATGCCATTCCTCCTCTTTGAGTAAACATTGATTCTCCTTTGTTAAGAGTAACCTCAACTACTGGTACAGTTTGTCCAACAATTTTATACTCCATAAAAAGCTCCTCCTTTATCTCTTTATTTGATACTATTTTATATCAATTTCGACAAAATTTCAATAAAAAGCTCAAATTTGTTAGTTATTTATTAGCTTATCAAGTAATTCTGAATATGTATACCCATATTCATTAAATAGCTTTGGATACATACTGATTTGTGTAAATCCAGGCATAGTATTAATTTCATTAATAAATATTTTTCCTGTTTCGTCTTCTACAAAGAAATCAACTCTTGAAAGTCCATTTCCATCTATTGCCTTAAATGCTTTTAATGCTAATTTTTTAATTTCTTCTTTTTGTTCATCTGTGATTCTTGCATTATTTAAAGTTTTAGATTCTTTGTCATTATATTTGGAATCAAATGAGTAATATTCTCCTGCAGGTATAATTTCTCCAGGATTTGTTACTTCTATTCTTCCTTCTTTTGTTTCTAAAACAGCACATTCAACTTCTTTTCCTTTTATGCCTTCTTCAATTAAAATTTTTCTATCAAACTCAGCTGCTATCTCTATATTCTTAATTAATTGTTCTCTATTTTCTGCTTTATTAACTCCAACAGATGATCCAGAATTTGATGGTTTAACAAATATTGGATATTTTAATTTTTTTTCTGCAATAATTGCAATTTCTTTAACATTCATTATTTTATCATTAAATTCTTCATCAACATAAAAATATTTACTATCGGTATCTTTTTTTATATAAATATATTTAGTTTGGTTTATTCTTGCTTTATCAAAAATAAGCTTTGTATAAACTTTATCCATTCCAACAGCTGATGCTAATACTTTACATCCAACATATTTAATATTAAATAATTCAAACATTCCTTGTATTGTTCCATCTTCTCCATATAAACCATGTAAAACTGGAAATACAACATCAAATTGCTTTAAATATTCTATAATGTTTTCTATTTTAATCTTATTACCTTCTTTATCTTCATACCATTCTCCATTTTTATCTATATAAGTAGAATAAATATCATATTTATTTTTATCAAGATTTTCTATAACAGATTTTGCAGATTTTACTGAAACCTCATTTTCTGTAGACTTTCCTCCATAAATAACACCTAATTTAATCATAAAATTCCCCTCTCTTTATAAATATTTTTAATCTTTTACAATAGCATCTGCAACTTCAAATAACTTCATCCCATTTGATGCCTTAATTAAAGCAACATCCCCATCTTGCAAGAATTTTTTTAATTCTTTAATTAATGTTTCTCTATCTGTATAATAAGAAACATTTTCTTTATCATATCCTTGATTGATGGCTTCTTCTGCTATAAATTTTGCATTATCACCTATAACAAATAGTTTATCTATTTTATTTTTAACAACTTCTATTCCGACATCTCTATGAAGTTTTTCTGAAAACGAACCCAATTCAAACATATCTCCTAATACTGCAATTTTTCTGTTTCCATTCATATTTTTAAGACTTAGAATTGATGCCTTCATTGATTCATAACTAGCATTATAAGCATCATTTATTATAGTAATACTATTATTTAATTTAATTATTTCCATTCTTTTAGCAGTTAATTTAAATGTACTTATTCCTTTTTTTATTTCTTCATTTGATAGTCCAAATAGTTTTCCAAAAGATAATCCACAAAGTGCATTTAATATAAAATGTTCACCACTAACTGGTACTTCTATTTTAATTTCTTCATCATTATATTTACATGTAAATTCACTTGAATCAGCTTTAAGCGATATATCTTCTGCTTTTGTTTCACTATCATTGTTAATTCCAAATGTATGAATTTCAATATCTTCTTTATTTTCTATTTTCCATTTATGTAATAAATCATTATCATTATTAATTACAATTCTTTTATTACTCATTCCATCAAGAATTTCTAATTTTGCTTTTAAAATATTTTCTCTAGAGCCTAAATTTCCAATATGTGATGTTCCTATATTGGTAATAACAGCAATGTCTGGCTTAGCTATTTTGCTTAAGTAACTTATTTCTCCAAAGTGATTCATTCCCATTTCAATTACTGCAATTTCTTCATCTTGTAACTTTAGAATTGTCAATGGCAATCCTATACTATTGTTGTTATTCCCCTGTGTTTTTAAAGTTTTATATTTTTGAGACATAACATTTGCAATAATATCTTTAGTGCTTGTTTTTCCTACACTTCCTGTAACACCAATAACTTTTAATTTATCTCCATATAAATATCTTTTTAATACAGCCATTTTTCCAAGTGCTATAATTGTATCATCCACCATAATAATATTTTTATTTTTCGCTTCATAGTTTTTTATTTTTTCTTCTTCAATTTCTATTTTGTCTATTATTACAGTTTCTGCCCCATTATTAAAAGCATCTTCCCAAAATTTATTTCCGTCAAAACTTTCCCCTTTTATTCCAATATATGTATTTCCCTGTTTAATTGTTCTAGTATCTATAGAATAATCTTTGCATTCAGCATTTTTATTTCCAATAATCAATTTACCTTCTGTACAATTTAAAATATCCTCAATCTTTAAATTCATTGTATCCTCCTTGTTTTCTTTTTATTTATATTCATTATTATTTGCTTCAAGAACATTAAAAAAATTGTCGCAGCCGAAATAATCTCTGACATTATTTATTCATCATGTATTAAATGTTCACCATATACTTCAATACGATTATCATTCTTTTTTATTATTTCCATATGTTTTTTATTGTAGCATAAATATATTTTATTTTCAAGCAAAAAAACAGATACCAAATTTTTACATGGTATCTGAATTTATATATTATATTATATAGGAATTATTATGTTAAGCATTTTTAATTATTTGCCCATCTAAACATTTTAATATTTTTATATTTTTCTAATACAGCATTATATTTTTCATATTCTTCTTCCCATAAAGCATTTGGTACTTTTTCAAATGCATTAAATATTTCTTCTGCTTGTTTTAAATATATTATTTGCTCTTGTATAGTTAATTTTTCATATTCTTTTGTAAAAGCATATAATTTATCTAACATTTGGTTTGCTTCAACAAAGCTCCAAAAATCTTTAATATTCATGCCAAAAAGCTTTATTTGAACTACTGCATATCCAATTAATCCAAATATTATAAATAATAGAAAATATATTAATATTGCAATTCCTTTCATATACTTCACCTCATATTACGCTTTTGTACATTATAATTATACCATATTTGTAATATAATTGCAATGTTTTTGTAATATTTTAGTAATATTTATATTTTTTGTTCAACATTATAAAAAAATACTACCTTTTTTAAAGATAGCCTTTTATAAAGATTTTTCCTTTGAATCTATAATTCTATAGTTTATATTTTTAATAAAAATGGAGCGATTTCGAAACAGGTATGCGAAAAATGACATACTCTGTTTCAAGCTCGCTTATATAATTCGATTTATTGATTATAATTTAACATAAAATTTTATATTTTGTCAACAGAGAATGTATAATTTATACAATAGATTTGCAAAAGTTTGATATGGGAGCAGAAGATAATTTAGTAAGAGATTTTGAAAGAGAAAATCATATTTTATTAGATGCTGAAAAGCAAGTGAATAAAGAAGATAAAGAAAAAGAAGTGGGATTGGAAAAATAAAAAATTTCTAGGATGTTGTTATAAAATAGCATCCTAGAACAAAAAATATTATTCAGATATTGTCCATTTAATCTTTTTGTAGTTTAGATGGTGTTTCATTAAATGTAATATTATTTTTTAATGTTATTAAAACTCGAACTCCATAGCTACCATCTTTATTATTAATAATTATTATTCTGAATAAGACCAACCTTCAGTATAATATCCATTTTCATTAATTACATCATTAACATGCTCCGCAGCAGATGAACCATTTGATTGAAAAATCCAATAATCCTCCGTATTATGATCACCATCCAACATCTCACTAGATGTGTCTTGGTTATATAATTCAATTATCACGTTCTGTAAGCTATCAAACCAATAACCAGAAAGATACCTTGAACTGTCTTCATCTTTAGTTGCCAATGCCCATTCATACCAAGTCTGACCTTCAACTGCTGTGCATGTTGTCTCTTCAGCGACACTTGGAAGATAAATAGTAAAAGATATAGTTTTAGCAGATTGAGAAGTTTCTAAATTGCCATTGTATATTTCGGAAACAGGTATTTGATATTTTGCATCTTTTGAAGTTAAAGTTCTCTCTAAAATGTTTTCTTCATTAGATAATGTTCCTTGAGTCTTATAATTAGAAGATGTTAATATTTCTTCCAATTCAGCTTTTGTTATATTTTCACCTTTTTTTTCTGATAATTTTGCTAGTATATCTAATTTTGCATTTTCTACTATTTCTGCTCTTTCTGAATATTCTTTTGCATCAGTTGCTTTCTGTAAAATTCCATTATCTCCTGATAGCATAGAAATACTAATTCCGAGCTAATATAAGAAGGACAATATGGTAGGTTTATTAAGTATACCCTAATTACATATTTTTCAGATATTTTCACTCAAATATTTTTATTGGCATAAAAATATTGAGGCAGAAAACTTTTCGCGTTTTCCACCCCAACTATTGACATAGAGTCATTATTTATTCTAATACAAAGGGGTTTGAAGAAGAGCCATCTCCACCATCTTCTTTTATTTTAGCTGTATATGCTAAATGTAAAACTGGACGAAGTTTACTCGTTTGATAACTTACATTTATAGTTTTATCACTTTTTATACTCCAAAAAGAAGCACCCGAACGTCCACCATCACAATCAATTTCCCAAACAAAAACACTTGTGGATGGGAGAGTAGAAGCATATTGATATTCTCCACCATAAATATTTATATTACGAGAAGCTAACCAATAATTGTCATCCATTATTTCTATATTTAAGGATTTCATCTTATTTAAATCCATTGTATAATTTGCTTGATCTAAAATATAGTTTCCACCAATTCCAGTAGCTGAATAATGAATCTGTTCTCCTTGTTCTAACAAATTATCATAGTCAGAAAAATATTCATTTTCATTGCTATGTGTATAAGGTGTACTATTTTCGGTATTCTTGTTAGATACTCCATTTGTTTTTCCAGGTACACTTCCTACACTCCTTGCGTCATCTATTATGTCATCACTAGGGAATAAATCTTCTGCTGCTTTATTTAATGTTTTTATTGCATTATTAAATGACCATATTGCTCTATCTGACTCTCCTTTTGTTCCTTGAGCACCTTCTGCTTCATCATTATTTCCTAATGTTATTGTTTCGGTTAGTTGCATTGCTACGATTTCTATTCCATTATCATCATTATATAATACTACATAAGGTTTATTTTTATATGTTACATACTTTCCTTCTGCCAACGCTGTTTTTACTTCATTACTATAATCTGTCACCACACTAGGAGTTGTATTAGACAATGAACCATTATATATTTCTGAAACTGGTATTTCATATTTTCCATTTTTTGAAGTTAAAGTTCTTTCTAAAATTTTTTCTTCATTTGATAACCTTCCTTGAGTATTATAATTAGGAGATATTAATATTTCTTCTAATTCATCTGCCGATAAACTTCCGTGATTTTCAGTTTGTTTTTCTAATATATCCATTTGTGCTGTTTCGATAATTTCAGCTCTTTCTGTATTTTCTTTTGCAGTCGTTGCTCTTTGTAAAATACCATTATCTCCAGATAGCATCGAAATAGATATCCCTGCTAAAATCAAAAGCACGATTATTGTGATAACAAGGGCTATCAAAGTAATACCATTGCTATTATTTAGTTCTTTTTTCTTAAAATTTTTCATAAATAAAAACTTCCTTTCATTAGTTTATTTTTATACTCCATAATTGCTTTAGAATATAGTTCTTTTGTAACATTTATAGATTTTAAATACTCTTTTTTGCTATTTGGAATATTTAAATAAAACTCTTATTATTTTTTTCATTTCCTATTATTACAAAAGTTAAAAAATAATGCAATAGTTTTTTGAATTTGTTGGTCCAAAAGTACAAATTCCAAAAACAAAATGATATTTATTCTTTTCTGTATTTGATTTTTTAGCAAGTTTTTTTAAAAAGAACCCTAGCGATTACTCTAGAGTTCAAATTATTTTTATGGAGCGATTACGGAACAGGTATGCGAAAAGTATACATACTTTGTTTCAAGCTCTCTTATATAATTCGATTTATTGTTTTTACTTTAACATAATCCATATTGTATTGTCAATAATAATTCTGAATTTTAAAAAAAGTTCAAGAATTTATAAAATGGATAGTGAAGAAATTTGATATTACAGATGAAAACAAATAAGTTAGAGATTTTAAAAGAGAAAATTATATTTTGATGAATATTGAAAAGCAAGTAAAAAGAGAAGATAGGGAAAAAGAAATGGAGTTGGAAATATAAATTATAAGGAGATAGTGATAGTATCTCCTTAATAAAAAACTAATTATTTTTCACTTCAAAAGTTCCATTATATCCAGTTGCAGATTCAGTCATTGCTGGATTCCAATTTGAACCTATTAAAACCTTTGTCAAGTTAGGACAACCAAACATTTCTGTATAAGATGTAACCTTACGAGTATCAAAGCTACTTAAATCTAAAGTTTTTAAACTATCAGAGGAAAACATATGATCCATACTTACAACATTGCTTGTATCAAAATTTTCAAGTCCTTTAATTTCGGTAGTTGCTGCATTAAAATTTCCGAACATCCAACTCATATCAGTAACTTTATTGGTCTCAAATGAACTAACATCTATACTAGTTAAACTACTACAACAGTCAAACATTCCATACATATTAGTAACATTACTAGTATCAAAGTTACTTAAATTTATACTAGTTATTCCTTGGTTAAATCTAAACATATATCTCATATCAGTAACATTGCTGGTGTCCATTTTTTCTAAACCATCTATTTCGGTAATTGCACTTCCACAGAACCAATAAGATGTATTTATTGGTACTATTTTATCTTTTATTATTAATTTTTTTATTTTGGAATTACCACCAGGATAATAGATAGCTGCTCCATTTAGCCATCCAGGATAATCACCTTTTAAACTTGGAGGACCATTTACTGATTCGCTATAATAATTTACTTTTTGAGATACATCCCCATAATCTCCATCATCTGTCATGGTTCTTGTTTCATCTGTATAATCTGTACTACTTAAAATTAAAGTTCCATCAGTATATAGTTTTGCATATATTGCTGTAGGTTCAGTTTTTTCATATTTTCGTAATGTTCCATCATCAGTTATTGTATAGATATTAGCCGAATCAAATGCTACCTTGAATTTATTACCACTTTTATTTATAGATACATTATCGTACCCATTATTTTTTAAAGCATTTTTTAATTTTATAGCTGTAATCTCATCATTTTGCGTTGTTTTGTTAATCATACATGAATTCCAAGCTAATGATAAGGCTTCTTTTTCCTGTCCGACTCCTGTTTGAGTTTTAGCATCTGTAGCTTTCTGTAAAATTCCATTATCACCAGATAGCATTGATATAGAAATACCGAGCTAATATAAGAAGGACAATAATTGTAATTACTAAAGCTATCAAAGTTATACCATTACTGGCTTTTATGGATTTCTTTGTGTAATTTTTCATAAATAAAAACTTCCTTTCTTTAGTTCATTTGAATACTCCATATTTATTTTAGAATATACTTCTTTTGTAACATATATAGTTATTAAATACTCATTTTTTCACTAGGAATATTTAAATAAAACTCTTAATAAATTTCTTTGATTTTTATTATTACACAAATTCAAAAAAATTGCAATAGTAATTTCGAACTTTATTTAGCTATATCTTAATAAGTTTTAGTGGTGTTAAGTTATTTTGCATTTAACTTTATAATTTATATATAAATAATTTTTATATTATTAATTAGTATAAAGAGGAGGTTGTTGTTATGACTTCTATGGAGTTGGTTGGTCTTAATACCAAATGGTATAGATATAAAAATAATTTAACACAAGAAGATTATGCTAATAAAACAAAATTTAAAATGGCTTATATTAGTGTTATAGAAACAGGAAATGCAAATTTAACTTGTAAAAATATTGATTTTATTGCAAAATCATTTAATATAAAACCTGAATTATTATTTCGCGAAGATACTGCAAAATTAGCTAAAAAATTACCAGTTAGAGTTGATATGTATAGAAAAAATCAATCAAAATAGTTGATTGATTTTTTCTATTATCATAAGTTTAATTAATGCTATTATACAAATACATTGCAATTTGATTTTGTTCTTGATTATTCATTTCCATTATTTTAGCCATGATGAATAGGATTTTAGGATATTTTCTCATATTTACATAGCTTACTAAATACTCATTATCAATTTCTTTTAATCTTTTATCAAATATGCTGTGTATGTGTGCTTTATTATATTTTAAGTTAGTATAAGCACTTGAACTCATACATACACCTAATCTTAATTTATTTTTCAAATCCATATTTTTAATTATATCTATTACATCTTTTACCTTATCATCTATAATATTATTCATAATACAAATTCTCCTTTAATTCAAATTATAATCATTTTTCTTATTTAATTTATTATTCTTATTTTCATCAGGTATAGTTACTTTTCTATAAATATTATTTGCAATTTCATTATCATTGTCATCAAATATACCATTTCTATATAAATCATCACATACAATTTTATAATTTTGATCATTATCATAAGTAATCTTCTTATGAAAGTGGCTCATTAAATTATGCCAAAAGCCTTTAAACTTTTGTAATTGTACTTTTAAGCTTTCTTTTTCCTCTTTTAGTTTAGTAATTATTTTTTCTTTTGCAGATAAATCATTTTTTAATCCTTTAATTTCTTCATCTTTAAGTTCTATTTGATTTTTAAGAGAACGATTCTCTTTTTCTATTTCAAAAGCAGAGTGTTCAAAATCTCTAATAGCTATATTTAAGTCATTAACATTTCTAACTGTTTTGGTAACATCTGTTACTTCTTTAATATAATCTTTGATATTTTCTATATTCTCGTTTGAAATTTGGCTATTATTTTTACTAAATGGCATAGGTTTCAAACTATCTAATAAACTAATAATGTTTTTGCTTTTATTATCAAGTGCTTTTGTTTGTTTATTAGCTTTATCTAATTTTTGTTTTTCTTGTTCTAATTTTTTCTTTATTTCTCTATAGTTGTCCATCTCTTTAACATTAATGTCTTGATTTCTGCCTTTTTGCTTTGTTTTAAGTCTGCTATCAACATCATAAAACTTATTATATGACTTAATACAGGCGTTTCTCATTTGGTCTTGTATTTGAGTTAGTGATGTTTTAGTAAATAGTTGTGATTTGCCAACTTGTTTTTTCATACCTCTTTTACAATTTTCTATTACTGGAACACCTATAACATGCATATGTGGAGATGTTTCGTCAAAATGTATTGTAGCATTAGCTACTTTAAAGCTAGGAAGTATTTTATTTAAGTCTTGTATTTGCTCGTTATATACATCTATCATCTTAAATCGATATTCATCATCTTTATCTTGCCAAAAATCCATATCTCCAAGTTCTATAATAATTTCACAGGCAATATCATTTTGTGAATTACACACTTTTTGAAAGTAATCTTTAACTTGTCTATCAGCTCTTGTCTTGCTATTATATTCAATTCTAGCTTGTTCAAATTCATCTATATATACTTGCTTAACATCTTCTACAATATCGTTCGCTCCATAAATAGTTGTAATTAAATCTCTTTGATTATCATAATCTCGTAAATTGTGTTTATTTACTCTTGATAAATCATTTGCATTTTGAATAGCATTATTTGAAAGGGAAGTAGTACCAGATACATTTCCTTTAGCTGTCTTTTTTGCTACTTTACTTTTGTTTTTATCACTACCCAAGTGAAATGAATATGCTAATTCTTGCTCCATCTTTTTCCTCCTTTAGAATTTGCTCCGAAGCATAGGACTTTGACCTTGTCATAAGTCCTAACCCCCTATGAGTTATGACGTGCCATCATAACTCGGGGGCTCTGCGAGGCAATAAATTTTCTCCCACAGGGATAAAATTTTTCAAATTACCTCACACAAAATTTATATTGCTAACGCAAATATAAATTTGTATTCGTTAATTTGCTTGTTGCAACATAGACTTTAATTAGAGTAATAGTTGCAACAATTATTTATCCTGTTTCTTTGCAGTAGTATGAGTAACAAGTCCAAGTCGTAATTTTCCCTCTGGTTTAGCCAAGAAGTTTTTATATTGTTTTATTGCTACCATTCTGATTACTCTTTGATTTTTCTTTAACTTAAATTCAATATGTCTATCTCTAATCATTGAAACTTTAGATTTATTATCATAGTTTTCATCTATCTTATCATCGTGAAAATAATATTCTCCTAAATCCATATAGTTTATATCTAATTCTTTTTTCAATGTGCTTAAATAATCTTGTAATTGCTCAATATTCATATTTACACTAATTCTAGTATCTTCTAGTTTTCCACCTCTTTCTAGCATAGTAGGAAAATCTACAACACCTTTATCATACAACTTGTCTATCTGCTCGACAAAACTACTTCTAAAATTGATTTTATCGATATCAAAATTTCCATCTTTATCTTTCTTTAACGTAGCTGTTTCAATAAATTTAGATATAAAAGATTGTTTTTCTTCTTTACTTTTCATAGTCCATAGTTTTAGTAAAACATCTTTATAAATCTGATGTTCAGTTAATTTTTCTCTTTCTATATCTCTTTCAGCAAGTAAGTGTTGTGAGTTATAAGTTTCTTTATCAAAGTCTAAAGAGTCAATTCTCTTGTTTTCTAAATCTGCTAATTTCTTTTCTATTAGTTTATAATCTTCTGCAAAATCTTCTTCTTTTACTACTCCAGATAGATATACTTTTTTAATTCTTTCTTTTTGTTCTTTTAATTTTTTGATTTCCTTTTCAATTTGTTTAGCTTCGTTATCTTGCTTTTCAGCAAGTAAAGGGTAGAAGTATTTATTTACATGAAAATCATACTCTACTAAGTCTAAAATATAATCAATTAAACAATCTTCAATTTCATCTTCGTTATAATACAAGTTGCAGTTATCACAGAAATAATACATATATTTAGCTTTTTTGCCACCTGCTCCTTTACAAGTCATTATTTTACCGACAAGTAGGACATACAAGTTTTTGAAAGAAAATATAAACTCTATTTCTACAATAAGACCTTTGATTTTTCTCTTTCTGTTTTTGTACTTCTTCCCACATAGCTCTTGTTATAATAGGAGGAACAACATCTACAAATAATTCGGTTTCTTTATCTGTATCATATTTATATCTTTCATAATCTCCCATATATATTTTATTATTTATAATTCTATCAATAGTAGAATCGCACCATTTCTTATTATTAGGAGAAAGAACTTTTTCTTCATTTAAGATATTAGATATTGTTTGATAACTTTTACCTTCTAAATATAATTCAAATATTCTTAAAACAATATCTTTTGTTGTAACATCTACTTTTAATGTTTTATCAGTATCTCTATAATAACCTAATGGTACTTTTCCAGGAATATGACCTGCCTTAATTGCACCATTTAAGCCAAATTTTGTTCTTTCACTAACTATTTCTATCTCAAGCTGGGAAAGTACAGTTAACATTCTAACAAAGAAACGACCATTTGCAGTAGAAGTATTAACATCATCCCTATCACATATTAAATAACAATGATATTGCTCTAATGTACTAATTAAGACTTCTAAATCACGAACTGACCTTGTTACTCTGTCTAATTTATAAGCAACAATATAATTTAATTTACTTGCTTTCATATCTTCTAACATTTGTTGAAATGCTGGTCTATCTTTCATATTTTTAGCTGATATTCCTGCATCTTTATATACTTTAAATATTTCAAATTCTTTATATTTACAAAGTTGTCTCAATTTTTCTTCTTGTTCTCCTAAACTAAATCCCTCACGAGCTTGATCTTCGGTACTTACTCTAATATAAATACCTGCAATTTTCTTTTCTTCGTTTTCCATTACTACCTCCTAAAAAACAAACAAAGTGCTAGTATAATAACTAACACTTAAACTTACTTTATTATTTACTTGTCATATAACTTGCTGAAAATAAAGAAAACTTCTAGTATTAGTTACCATTGATAAAATCTCGTAATTTTGAGAGTGGGTACTTATTTGCTAAATTACCTATGTAAAAGTATTCGTGTTCATTAAAGAATAAGTACAGCTTATTCTTAATAACGGCAGTATGTGGTTCTACATAAGCAAGATTAGTTTTTTCAACCATTCTCAAATTACCATTCTTTATCTTTGGTTCACAATTACTAAAAGTGCAAGCCCATTCAATCTTAGAATGTAATTCTTTACTTATTGCTATTTCTCTTTTAACTGTAGATATCATATCACAAAAACCTCCTTTTTTCAATATTTTGAGGCTATTTCTTACTTTTATTACCAATTTAAATAATTAAAAATAAAAAAATAAAGCCGACTAAATCGACTTATATATTGTGAATGATATTCACTTTTTGCTTTCTTGAAACTCGCTTGTATGAATAACTACAAGTGGTTCGACGAAAACGCATTATGGAGCGGGTAGAGGGAATCGAACCCTCATCACCAGGTCGGAAGCATGGGATTCTGCCATTAAACTATACCCGCATATTTTTATATTATACTAGATTGTTTTCCATTTTTCAACAATTTTTTAAATATTTCCCATTATTTGTTGATATAAATCTTTATTTGTGATATTATAATTTATGACAAAATAGCAAATACTAGAATATGAAAGGATGATAAAAATGAATTTTGAAGCATGGAAAGACTTTGAAAAAGGAGAATGGCAAGATAAAATAAATGTACGTGATTTTATTCAACATAATTATACTCCCTATGAAGGTGATTCAAGTTTTTTAACTGGACCAACAGATAAAACAAGAGCGTTGTGGGCTGAAGTTTTAGATTTGTATAAAAAAGAAAAGGAAGCTCCTGGAGGAGTTTTAGATATTGATACTAAAACTATATCAACTGTTTCGAGTCATGATGCAGGTTATATTGATAAAAATCTTGAAGAGATAGTAGGTTTACAAACAGATGCACCTTTAAAAAGAGCAATTATGCCATTTGGAGGAATAAAAATAGTTGAAAAATCATGTGAGGCTTATGGAAGAAAAGTCGACCCTGAAGTTGATAAAATATTCCATGGTATTAGAAAAACTCATAATGATGGTGTATTTGATGTTTATACTCCAGATGTTAGAAAAGCACGTTCAAATAAACTTTTAACTGGTCTACCAGATGGATATGGTCGTGGTAGAATTATTGGAGATTACAGAAGAGTTGCTCTTTATGGAGTTGACTTTATTATAGAAGAAAAAAGAGAAGAATTAGAACAATTAGATTATGATGATTTAACAGAAAACATTATTCGTCATCGTGAAGAAGTATCTGAACAAATAAAAGCGTTATTAGAACTTAAAGTAATGGCTGAAAAATATGGATTTGATATTTCAATGCCAGCAAACAATGCAAAAGAAGCAATTCAATGGTTATATTTTGGATATTTAGCAGCTATAAAAGATCAAAATGGTGCAGCTATGAGTTTAGGTAGAACTTCTACATTTTTAGATATTTATATTCAAAGAGATTTAGATAATGGAACATTAACAGAAGAACAAGCACAAGAATTAATGGATCATTTTATTATGAAATTAAGACTTGTTAGATTTTTACGTACACCTGAATACAATGAACTATTTTCTGGAGACCCAGTTTGGGTAACAGAAAGTATTGGTGGAATGGGAATAGATGGAAGAACTTTAGTTACTAAAAACTCATTTAGGGTTCTTCATTCTCTTCAAAATTTAGGACCTGCTCCAGAACCAAATTTAACAGTATTATGGTCTACAAGATTACCTGAAGGATTTAAACATTATACTTCAATGTTATCAATTAAAACTTCTGCAATTCAATATGAAAATGATGATGTTATGAGAACTACTCTGGGTGATGATTATGGTATTGCTTGTTGTGTTTCTCCTATGAAAATTGGTAAACAAATGCAATTTTTCGGTGCTCGTGCAAACCTTGCAAAAACATTACTTTATGCTATTAATGGTGGTGTTGATGAAGTTAGTAAAAAACAAGTTGCACCAAAATTTGCTCCAATTACTTCTGAATATTTAGATTTTGCTGAAGTGGTTGAAAAATACGAACAAATGATGGACTATGTTGCAAAAATATATATAAAAGCATTAAATTGTATTCACTTTATGCATGATAAATATTCATATGAAGCAATTGAAATGGCTTTTCATGATAAAGATGTTTTTCAAACTATGGCATGTGGTATAGCTGGGCTTTCTGTTGCTGCAGACTCACTTTCAGCTATCAAATATGCTAAAGTTAAAACTATACGTGATGAAAATGGTTTAGTTGTTGATTATGAGGTTGAAGGAGATTATCCAAAATTTGGAAACGATGATGATAGAGTTGATAAAATAGCTGTTGAAATAGTTAAAACATTTATAGAAAAAATTCGTAGACATCCAACATATAAAAACTCAAAACACACTTTGTCAATTCTTACAATTACTTCAAATGTTGTTTATGGTAAAGCAACTGGAAATACACCTGATGGTCGTAAAGCTGGAGCTCCATTTGGACCAGGAGCTAATCCTCTTCATGGTAGAGATACAAATGGTGCATTAGCTGTAATGAATTCTATTGCTAAACTTCCATTTGAAGCAGCCGAAGACGGAATTTCTTATACATTTGCAATAACTCCATCTACTCTTGGAAAAACACTGGATGATCAAATAGAGAATTTAGTAAATATGTTAGATGGCTTTTTTGCACAAACTGGTCATCATATTAATGTTAATGTTTTTGATAGAAGCTTATTAGAAGATGCTATGGAACATCCAGAGAAATATCCTCAACTTACTATTCGTGTTTCAGGATATGCGGTTAAATTCACTTCATTAACTAGAGAACAGCAGTTGGATGTTATAAATAGAACTATTCATGAAAAAATATAAAACGAAAGAAAATAAACTTCGTCTTACTGTGTTAAATTTTGACTTAAAAATCCTCAGGTACATTTTATATTTGAAAAATAATTGCCATTTTGCTGTGTTAAAACTCATTCAAAACGCGGTTTCATATACCACATATGCGCCCATGCCTTTTGAATGAGTTTTGCCTTGCCAAATAACATTTCTTTTTCAAATCTATTTTTTATAAATATTATAATAGAATTATATAAAAGGAGTTTTAAAATTGGAACAAGAAAATTTGGACTTGAGATACTATGCTAAAGTACATTCTATAGAATCTTTTGGAACATTAGATGGTCCAGGCATCAGATTTGTACTATTCTTACAAGGCTGTAGCTTAAAATGTAAATATTGTCATAATCGTGACACCTGGGACATCAATTCAGGATCTTATAAATCATTAGATGATATTTATCATAAAATCATGCATTATAAAAATTATATAAAAAAAGGAGGTATTACTGTAACAGGCGGAGAACCTCTTTTACAATATCAATTTCTAATTGAATTATTTAAAAAATTAAAGAAAAAAAATATTCACACTTGTATTGATACTTCTCGGAATGGTTGAATTAACAGATAAAATGAAAGAATTAGTTGATTTAACAGATTTATTTTTACTAGATATTAAACATATAGATCCAATAAAATGTAAAGATTTAGTAGGATTTTCAAATGAAAAAGAATTAGCTTTTGCAAAATATTTAAGTGAAATTGGCAAACCAGTGTGGATAAGGCAAGTTTTAGTTCCTGGGATTACAGATAATAGACAAGATTTATTAAACTTAAAAAGCTTTATTGAATCTTTAAAAACAGTTGAAAAAATCGAAATACTTCCATATCATACATTAGGAAAATATAAGTGGGATGATTTAGGTTTAAAATATGAACTAGAAGGCATTCCTTCTGCAACTGATGAAGACGTAAAACGTGCAAAAAAGATTTTAAGTTGTCAATAGGGACGGACCTTTTTGACAACTTTCACAATTATTTTATAACTTTTTTTCATTAAAAAAGTTGTCAAAAAGGTCCGTCCCTATTGACAACCAAGTCTAATTCAAAATAAAACTCTACTCCTCCTGCAACGTTTTTTACTCCATATTTATTGCCATAATTATTCATAATAGCTTTTACAAGAGAAAGACCTATTCCATTACCTCCATTTTCTCTATTTCTTGATTCATCAATTTTATAAAATCTTTTCCAAATTCTATTTATTTCTTCTTCTGAAAACTGTACAAATGTATTAAACACCTTTACTCTAGCTTTGTTGTTTTTTTCATCTATTTCATTTTCAATTCTTACTCTTTTTTCTCCATTTATTTCTGTAGCATATTTTATTGCATTTGTTATATAATTTGTTAAAACTTGGTCAATATAAAAATCATCTGCAAATACTATTATTTCTCCTGAAATATTATTTTCCATTATAACATTTTCTTTTTCAATCATAACAGCAGATTTTCTAATTATCTCATTTTCTAATTCTACTAAATCAAATTCTTTATTATTAAATTGCATTTTTCCATATTCAAGCTTCATAAGCTCTAATAATTGTTTTACTAGTTTATCCATTTTTGTTGCTTCATCTAAAATAACTTCTGCATAAAATTTTCTTGATTCTTCATCAGAATTTACATTTTCAATCAAACCTTCACTATATCCTTGTATTAACGCAATTGGTGTTTTTAATTCATGAGACACATCAGATATAAAGCTCTTTCTCATTTCATCAATCTGAGATTTTTCTTCTACATCTTTTTCAAGTTCAACATTTGTATTTCGTAACTGATTTATAGTTTTTTCCAATTTATCTGATAAAATATTGATATTTTCTCCTAACATATCAATTTCATCATGAGTTTCAGATGATTTAAACTTTTGTGTAAAATCCAAATTTGACATTTTTTTAGTAATATCATTTAATTCAATTATAGGTTCACTAAATCTTTTAGAAACAATAGATAATACTATTCCTCCAATAATAATTACAAATACTGCAATTATAGATAAAAACTCATTTGATATTTTTACACTTTCTTCAATAGCTGCCACTGGCATTCTTATATATAATTTATATGAATTATCTAATACTGCTGTAAGTATTATAAAATTCATGTTACTTTTATTATCTTTAAATTTAGTTATTGTATATTTATTGTTTTTTTCTAAAATATTATTATTAAATCTACCTTCTGGTATTATAGATAGTGCTAAATCTTCAATTGCAGAATAAAAATCCGTGTTAGAGCTATATATAGTGTTTCCGAAATTATTCTTTATTAATATGTTAAAATTATTTTTTAATGATATTTTATTCAATTCATCTGGTATTTCTGTACCTATATTATCACTATTATAATAATTATTAATAACATAGTATACATCTATTAGTTGATTTTTTTTATTAAACTCATAGAATTGCTTTAAAACAAAATTATTTAATAAAATTAATACTGCAATAATAGAAATCACAATTATACAAAGAGACAAAAATAATCTTGTTTTTATAGATTTAAAGTACTTGATTTTTGTATTCATTTGAAGACCTTTCCTTTTTCTTTAATTAAATCATATAGTTGAAAAAGAATTAAATTTTAGCAATGCTGAGGATTTTTGAATAAATTTTTAACACAGCAAAACGAAGTTTTTCATTTGTTTATAGATGTATCAAACTTATAACCAATACCACGTATAGTCTCAATAAACTTTCCTTTTTTCCCAAGTTTATGCCTAATTTTTTTGATATGACTATCAATTGTTCTAGAATCGCCATAATAATCATAATTCCATACATTATTTAAAATTTTATCTCTTGAAAGAGCAACTTTTTCGTTTTCGACAAGATATTTTAGAAGTTCATATTCTCTTAAACTTAATTCAATCTGTTTTCCATCCACAAATACAGTTCTTGCTAAATCATCTATAACAATTCCTGCATAATCCTTAATTTTTTTCTTGTCACCATTTACTCTTTTTAAAATTGCCTCAATTCTTGCAACTAAAATTTTTGGACTAAACGGTTTAGATATATATTCATCTACTCCAAGCTCAAATCCAAAAAGTTCGTCCTGTTCTTCTCCTCGTGCAGTAAGCATTATTACTGGAACATTTGACTCTGTTCTTATATTTCTTAGAACAGTCCATCCATCAATTTTTGGCATCATAACATCTAATAACACTAAGTTTATTTTGTTTTTATTCTCTTGAAATACTTCAATAGCTTCTTCTCCATTTGATGCTTCAATTGTATGGCATCCTTCCTTAGACAAAAAATCTTTTATAAGCTTTCTCATCCTTAGTTCGTCATCCACTATTAATATTGTTGAATTTTCCATTATTTATCAGGTTTCCTTTCATAAATTACTATCATTTTGAAGTAGGATGTGAGAAGTGAGAGGTGGGATTTTCAAAAACTCACTTCCCACTTCTTACCTTAAACATCACATTTTTTTATTTATTCTTATTCAAATATTATACTAAATATATGTGTCTAAACTATGAACTCTTTGTATTTGAATTGTGGACAGTTATTTGATTATATGGTATTGATAATTTGTTTTTATCTAATTCCAGTTTTATAATTCTATTAGCCTGTCTTTTAACCTGATATTTATATTCTGGTTTACAGATAATCTTTATTTTATAAACTAAAGCAGATGAAGCAAATTCATTTAATCCTATATATTTTGCTTCTGCAACATTGTCTAGTTTTTGAATTTGTTTACAAGCTTCATTTAATATCTTTTCTTGTTTTATAATTTGATCTTCATATGATAATGGAACATCTATATACAATTCTTCTGAAACTTTTGTTACTTTACTTATATTTCTATTTGCAAAAACATAAACATCTCCTCTTTTTGTATCTAATATTTTTGTTGTTCTAATTCCTAATTGAATAACCTTTCCTTCTATTCCATCAATATTTATAACATCTCCTAATGCATAGTAATCATCTGTAATAATATTAATCCCTGAGATTATGTCTTTTAATGGATCTTGTATTGCAAGACCAGCTATAATAGAAACTAAACCTAATCCAGCAACTATTGAATTTACATTTATACCATATATTTGTAAAATTAAAACTCCTACAATTGCTATAATTATGTATTTTACAATATTATCAATAAGTTTAATCATAGTTTTACTTTTTCTGTCTAATCTCTTGTTTTTCTTATCTCTATCTAAGAGTTTATTAATTGCTCTTTCTATAATTTTATAAATAATAATTCCCATAAAAACAATAATAATTGCTATTACAATTTTTTTATCTAGAAAATTATTTTGTATTTTTTCTATAAACCTCACCATACCTTACTTTTTTCCTTTCCCACTTTTTATAATTAATATTATTTCATAAAAAAATAATTTAGTCAATTTTTATATAATTAAAAAGTTTTTAAAAAAGCTCATATTCTTTGACAAATAGCTAATTTCATGGTATTATACTATTAATGCTGTATTTTTTATTAATACATTTTACAAATAAAAACTTGGAGGTATTATTATGAGTATTTTTGACTATCTTAAAAACCCAAAAAAATTGCTACATATGCTATTTAAAAAAATCTCTCTATTAAATTCACCTGAAGAAACTCCAACAGAATATCTTACATTAGAAGTTTCAGACATACAGCTCCCCGAAGATTATTATAATCCTAATAAATATATTCCATTTAAAAGAAGAATTAAACTAGAATATACATCTAAACTTGAACAACTTTTTAATACTCCAAATCAATTAGACACTATGGATTATCACGATATTGACAGAATTATAGTTGGATCCATTTTAGAAGAAAAACATGCTTCAGAAGAATTAATGACTTTATTTAATAAATCTCCATCTTTTTCTTGTAGTACTAATTGTAGTTCTAATAATTTCGTTTCTCAATTAGATAAAGATTTTTCTTGTTTTATTTTCCCTAACTCAAATTATGAAAAAACAAAAGAAGGAATTGAAGCAAGAAAAGACTCCCTTAAAAAGAATATATCTATTTCTAGTAATAAGAATTCATATACAATTATCGGTTATTATTCTCAACCAGATAATCAATGTATGTATTTTCTAAAACAAACAATTTTAATAAAAGAAAAAGGAGTAGTTCAATTTTCCCTTGAAACCGCTTGTATGCCATCTCAAAGTAAAAAATCCTCATCTATTAAACATGTCAAATCATTAGTACGAAAGAATAATACAGATATGTATTTAGAAGAATATGTAAGTGATAAGTCAGCCCCCTCATCAAACTATCATTACACAATTTCTAGACATTCCGATTCTGATAATGTTACTGAAGTTTCTGTCTCTCAAGGTAATTCAGTTATTAATTCTTATAGTGTGATAAATGCTCCAAATAGCTTTTTATCATCCCCATTAGGATGGTTTAAAAATAATTTTGATGTTCAAGCTTTACTTAAAGGTGAAAAATCTCCTGAAGAATTGCCTAGTTCCAGAGATAATTCTACAAATGATAATTTAGATACTCAACGCGTTTAATATATTAAAAAAATGGTTTCTGTTATTTACAGGAATCATTTTTTCTAAGCATTAAAAAAGATAGGAGATATCCTATCTTAATATTAAAATTTTCTTTTTCTTGCAGCTTCAGATTTTTTCTTTCTTTTTACACTAGGTTTTTCATAGTGTTCTCTTTTGCGATATTCTTGAACAACACCATTTCTAGCGCATTCTCTTTTAAATCTTTTTATTGCATCTTCTATATTTCCATCTTTTACATATATTGACATTATTTATTCCCCCCTTCCGGTCATACAAAACTGTATGTGGGATTTTTTTAGGTCGTATTTTCTTACCTCTTTTACCCGATATACTTTATTATTATACCTCAAATAGCCTATTGCTGTCAAGTAGTATGCGGAATAAATTTTAATTTCTCCAACTCTCATCACTTGGATTATTTCTGAACTTAATCAATCTTTGAATATCATCTTGTTTAATATATCCTTCTTCAGCAGCAACTTCAACTAAAACATCAAAATTAGATAAACTAATATTTTTAACATTTGTTTCTTCTAATCTATCTTTACTTTTTTGCATATTATATGTAAAAATACTTGCAATTCCAAGAACTTCTGCTCCTGCTTCTCTTAAAACATTTACTACATCTATAACGCTTCCACCTGTTGAAATTAAATCTTCAATTACAACTACTTTTTGTCCTTTTTCTAATTTGCCTTCTATTTGATTTTTTCTACCATGGTCTTTACTGCTTCCTCTAACATATCCCATTGGTATATTCATTTTATCTGCAGTAATTGCTGCATGTGGAATTCCAGCTGTACTTGTTCCCATTAATATTTCTACCTCTGGGTAATTTTCTTTGATAATTTTAGCTAAACCATTCTCTATTTCATCTCTTACTTTTGGAGCAGAAAGTGTTAATCTGTTATCACAATATATTGGGCTTTTTATTCCACTAACCCACGTAAATGGATCATCTGGTTTTAAAAAAATAGCTTTTATTTCTAATAATTCTTTTGCAAGTTTTCTTGACAAATCTTCCATAATTTATTTCCTCCATTATCACTTAGGAAACAGAACATTTCCATTATTTAGTATTATAATATTAAATTATTCTTGTGTCAATAAAATTCGTAATTTTTATTCTTACATATACAGAATAAATTCTAAATTTCTGTTTCTTACTGTTAATGGTAACAAATCTATGCATGAATTTTAATGCCTGTAGAAATAGTTTAATAAAACACACTGTTTTAATTAACGTACAGTGTGTTTTATATCAAATTATACAGCTTCTTCAATGTTTTCTTCTTCATTGTTACTTTCTGAGTTTTTAACAACTTCTAAACTTCCAATAGAAACTTCATAAGCTACTTT
>CAMZHI010000030.1 GCA_947306755.1 uncultured Clostridia bacterium
ATATATTATTAAATCATTATTATCCACTTACCAATTCTCCTTTCACTTATATTTTTATTAAATATGTAAAAATCTCAATATCCACTCACTTTCTCTAATAATCTTCATAATAATTTATTATTTTCTCCATTGTTCCATCTTTTGAAATTCTATCCCATTCTTCTTTATATAGTGATTTTGCATATTCCTTATTTAAGAAATCTTTTTGAAATTTATCTCTTTTTTTAACTAAATTAGGATTATTCGTCCATAAATTGAATTTACCATTATCATTAATTCTTTTGCAAGCATATTCATAACAATTTTCAAATTGTTCATCAAAAGATTTTTTTTGAGGATAATTTTTAATTGAGGTTGCAATCTGTCTTTTTATATGAATTTTTATGTCAAAATCCCTGTCAGAGTCTGATACACATTCTCCATAAATATTTCTTGGTTTTGTTTTTCTAGATCCTCTATGATCTTCAACTGCCTGTTTCATTATTTCGATTTGTTCATGTGTAAAATATTTTTTTAATTCTATATCATTTTCTAAAATTTTTCCTGATTCAAACTCATGATTTTCTCTATTCACATTCAAACCTATATCATGATAACTTGCTATGACATATGCCATGTTTTTATCTAAATTGTAATAATCAGCTAACATCATCATATTATTAATTACATTATTAATATGTATCATCCCGTGTGAATAATATTTATCATACTTTGGAAAAATATTTAAATTTATATAATTTTGCAGATTCAAGTCTACTGCATTTAATTTGTCATCCATTATAAATTTCCTTTTTATTATCTCATTCAACTTATTTTTACTATTCCGTACATATTATAATATTTTTTTATTAAAAATGTAAAAATCTCATTATCAAAAATCCAGTATTTTCAATAGTTTTATGAAAATTTCTATAATTTGGTTTTTCGCAGTTAATGTTTGTACTTGGCAACTTTTCTTTTTTATCTTCCATATATATCACTTCCTTAATTATCTTCTCTAATTCTTCTATTCTTTATTTTTTTCACTATATTAATAATTAACAATATAATTCCATACACTATCCAAATAAATGCATCAATAATAAAACTAAAAAATACTATCAATGTACCTATTATTTTTGAACCTATTATTCCAGTAATTTCAACTATTCCTGAAAAATCAGATCCATCAAGATTTATACTTTCATTAGGAATTGAATTTTCAACGGACTTAGATGTTCCAATCCCTATTATAATACCTAAAATAATTACAATAATCGAAATAATTATTAATATCTTTGTAGCATTTAATTTCTTCATTATTACCTCCTTCGTTACCATCTAAATCATTAACTTTTTTTGAAAATATCTTGGGTTATATTATTTTTATCAAAAATGTAAAAATCTCAATATCAAAAAGTCAGTATTTTCAACACTTTGAGTAGAAGTTTCTATAAATTGGTTTTTCGCAGTTAACGTGGACCTTAGGAAAACTTTTTTCTTGTAATTTTTCCTCTTTATCTCTTTTATTATTTGCCATTTATTTCACTTCCTTATTTTTTCAAATTAAATACTCTATAATTTGTAATTTTACAGTTAGATATTATATATAAATCCAACTTCATAGTAGTTTATTCCTTCTATCTCAAATGTTCTTTCTCCAATAATTTCTCCACCCATTTTTGTATAAAACTTTTTTGATGACTCGTTGTCTTTCAAACACCATAATACCATTTTAGTTTTGTTTATTCTTTTAAATTCTTCTGTAACATATTGAAATAACTTTGTTCCTATTCCTCTAGACTTAAAACTTGGCTTAACATATAATGCTAATAACTCACAATCTATATCTGATATGTCTTGTGTGAATTTATTGCTATCAATATATCTACAAAATCCAACAATTTCATTATTTAATACTGCAACTATAAATCCATTTTCTTTATAATCTTTTTTTCTTTTTTCTATTCTCTCTTCTCTATTCATTGAATTTAAAGTACTGTCATCAATAATTCCTTTATATGCTGTTTGCCACCCACTTATTTGAATGTCAACAACACTAGGTATATCTTTTTCTTCAATATTTCTAATTATAACATTTCCCATAATCTCACCTACAACTTACTAGTTATCTTTTATTTTCATTCATATGAATCAACTCCTTTATTTTATCATGTTATTGCATTCATCAAGTATTTCTTTAAGTTCATAAACTTCATCTTCTTGACTAATGTGTCCTTTCCCGCTAACTACTATTGTATTAGCATTTAGTAGTTTTTTAAATTTTTCTTTTTGCTCTAATGAAACAAAATAATCATCGTCTGAAAAAATACAACTAATATTATTTGTAAACTCTTTTATTTTTTTAAACTCAATTTTCTCTGTTAGCCATGGTTTTGCTGTATTATATGATTCTTCACCTTCAATTGCATA
The DNA here is from genome assembly GCA_947306755.1 of uncultured Clostridia bacterium. Classification (GTDB taxonomy): domain Bacteria; phylum Bacillota; class Clostridia; order TANB77; family CAG-508; genus CAG-269. The sequence continues at coordinate 2,413 of CAMZHI010000030.1, forward strand.
ATCTAACAAATCTAACCAAGGTGCTACAAATAATATTCCACCTATTTTACAAACGTCTTTAGTTTGTAAAAATCTCATTATAGTTTGGCAACCAATACTATGTCCTATAAAATAAGTTCTATCATCTAAACAATCAACTTGTTTATCTAAAAAAGAAACCCATTCTTCTATTTTAGGAGTATCAGTATTGGGCATATTGAATCTATATACAGTATTATTATCATTAGATAATTCTCTATCTAACCATGGATACCATCCATCATCTTTTCTTCCATCCCAACAATGTACAATATATATTTTATTCATAAAAATCCTCCTAATTTATTAAATATGTAAAAATCTCAGCATTAAAAAATCAGTATTTTAAATGGTTTGAGTTAATGTTTATATAAATTGGTTTCTCGCACTGAATCCTTGTACTTGGCAACTTTTCTTTTTTAGCTTCCATATTACTCACATTCCTTCTATTAATTATCTTTCATATTAATCACATATTTTCATATTTTCAAGCATTTTTTTATTATTGGCTGCAATGTGGTTTTTCTCATCATTATAAATAATTCCACCTGCTTGCTTTACAATATATTGACCAGGTACATAATCCCATGACGTATTGCTTAATAAATTAACTGCACTGATTCTACCACATGCAGTCCAAGCAAAATCAACTGCTGAACTCCATAAATCTCTTTTGTTTCGACTATTCTTTTCATGATAAACATTAACATCAAACTTTCCAGGTCCTTCAATTACATAAATGGCATTTTTGCCTTCTAAATTATTTACACTTATTTTATTACCATTTAAATATGCACCAGTTTCATCTGCATAATATAGCTCATCTAATTTAGCTAAATATATAACCGATGCTACAGTTTTACCATTTTTTATGCAAGCTACTTGAATTCCCCATAGGGGTATATTATTAGCAAAATTTATTGTACCATCAATAGGGTCAATTGTAAAACAATTATCAGTTAATCCTTCATCAGTATTAAATTCTTCGCTAACTATATTAAAATCAGGGTATTCTTTTTTTATTGCGTTCATAATAAATTGTTCAACTTCGTAATCAAAATTTGTTACTAAATCACCTTTATCATCCTTAGCTTTTACTTCAAATTCTTCCGTTATTAATTTGCTCGCTTCTTTTACAATATCAATTAAAAATTTTAATTCTTTATTCATTTTTTCCTCATTTCAATATGGATAAATTACATAATTATTTTATTTTTTAATATTTTTATCTATTTTTAAATTATTATTATTAAAAATGTAAAAATCTCAATACAAAAAATTCAGTATTATTAATATATTTATATATATTGGTTTTTCAAAGTTAAAGTGGACCTTAGAAAATCTTTTTTCTTGTGTTTTTTCCTTCTTATTGCCACTATTATCAATCTTTTCTCTTGATTTCCTTCTTTCTATTTCATTACCTTCTATAAAACTATCTTTCAATACAACCTTGCTGATTTTTTTCTCTTGCTATTCCACTAATGACTAAAAAATTACCTGATATATAATTATATCCTGCATCACCTTCTAAATTATCTTCCATAAAAGTAGCAACTCCAATATTTAAAGTAAACTCTTTCAATTGTTCCTCAAACAAAGATACAGCTTCATCTGTTGTAAAACTACCTTCTCCCTCAAAGACTACTTGATTTTGATTTTTATCTAATCTTTTAATATCAGTAGCAAAATCTAAAACTATTTTACCTCTAGTTTTTAAAACTCTTTTAATTTCTTGAAGTATTTTTATTATTGTATCTCTGTCGAATAAGTGTAAGGTTCCTGTACAAAAAATGCCATCAAATGTTTCATCTTGGAAAGGTAATTTTTGTGTAATGTTTACAGCTTTTGTGCAAAGCTTATCTAATAAATCTTTAGGGCAATACTCTTCTAAAGTTTCTAATTCTGAATTATCTATATCAATAGCTGTTACACTATCAGCTAATTCTAATAATCTATTATTAAATCTTCCATCACCAGCTGCAATATTAAGTATATTGCCAAAAAAACCTATATTATTAATTGCTTCTATTGTTTCTTTTTCTTCTATTCCCCATTTAGACATTTTTTAACTCCTTTATACTTTTAAAATTGCAACTAGTGCACTTTCTAATAATTCATCACATGAATTTCTATCTATACCAAGTACATTGAAAGATTTTAGGTCATCTTTTACTTCAATAAATTTGTGAATTTCAATATTTTTAAATCCTATCTCTCCGAAGAATTCTCTTATGTGATTTTCATCTTCAAATCTATCATTTAAGTTATTTCTTGAAGTAACAGTATTTAAACTATTATTTAATGTTGGATTTTGTTCATCTTGTTTTTGGATAAATTTTTTTGGCGTTACATCGCAAGTAATCCAAACTCCTCCATGCTTTTTTAACATATTATAAATGTTTTGTCCAACAGTTCTCTGCTCATCAAATGTTAGATATCTAAGTAACCCTTCATTTATAATTGCTAATTCTTTACTACTATCATAATATTGTTCACACTTAATATAATCATCCATATATTGTTTTTTCAGTGAATTTATAAAATTAACACAAGTCTTTATTTTTTTTCATTTTACTATATATAAATAATTCAATACTTATAATAATTAATACAAATATTATCATTATTCTAATATCATTCATAAATAATAATGGTAAAACTACAGCCCCTCTAATTACTGATTCTAATAGTTGATAAATTAAATTATAATGAGTTAAATCCATATCATTTCTATTTTCAAAATATATCTTATTTACTGATTGATTTTGCATTAATTTTACTATTCCTTCAAAAAAATAAATTACTACTATAAAATAATTATATAAAAATAATTTTATTAAACACATAATTATGAATAATACAGAACTTAATACAAAATAATTTTTCCTTTTAATAACTTTTCCATATATAAATATAAAAAGCAACATTGCTATATTACTAGTTGCATTTATACTTCCAGCCATTACATATGAATTCTGTACATACATTGCGATATATATTGGAAATATAAATTCAAGTAAATTATCTAGTTCAAATAAAGAAAATGCCAAATAATTTCTTTTATCATATTTTTTTATGTTTTTAATTAATTCTATCTTGGTATTAGTACTTTTATATTTAATGCCAATTAGTGGTATTACACTAAGGAACAATAAAACTGAAGATATTATTGTTAATAATAAAATACTGAAATTATCAAGCAATATTGCTCCTAAATATCCAGATATAATTGATGATATTTGAGATAAGAGCAAGACGATACTAAATGATTCAGATGAATCTTTTTTTGGAATCACATTGGTTATATAAAATCTTCTTGCTACCCAATACCCTCTTCTATACATTGAGTATATAAATGATATTAAAAATATATAAGAAATTGAGTTTATGACATTATTTAGAATTAGCTGTAAAGCAAAAAAAGAAGCAATACCAATGTACATTATAATAGAATATTTATATTTTTCTCCAATTATAACAAATATATATGATAACAAAAATGCAAATAAATTTTCTAGTAAATAAAATACCAAAATAAACTCAATTGAAAATCCATTTTTAAATAAATATAAAGATATAAATATTTCTATTAATGACCTTGCAAACTTTGATACAAAAGAAAATATATTAAATTTAATCCTATTGTCTTCCATCTTCTATTACCTCTTTTTTATAAATCATGCATTTTTTAATTGTTCATAATCTCCTGTTTTCTTTATAACAGTATATCCTTCTTTTTTCCTTAATTCTATTCTTTCTTCTTTTGTTAAAACTAAAACTTCATCTGCAATATCTTTATGTAAAACTCCATCTAAGTGATCTATTTCATGGCATAATACAGTTGCTTCAAAACCCTCAAATTCATTTTCATGGTAATTTCCTTCTAAATCTAAATATTTTAATCTTATTTTAAATGGTCTTTTAACTTTTCCAGTATACCACATTTCTATACCATTTTCATACCAAGAACATGATGCACAAGCTTCCCAAAATGTAGTAAGTCCATCTTTTGATATAATCTCAGGATTTATTAAAACTTTAGCTTCATTATAATCTTTTGTTTCTTCTTTTCCTTCATCAGTTAATCTTTTATTTAAGATTTCTAAATTGGTATTTTTAACATAAACTATTCTTTTTGGTATTCCTAATTGCACTCCAGCCATAGCCATTACATCATTTTGCATACAATAATCTTGTAAAACAACAATATTATTATGAATTTCTGGGTCATTAATGTCTACTGTTTTCGATATTTGTCTTAAATATTTTTCATTATTTTCTATTGTTATAGATTTTAGTTTTTCCATAATTTAGTTTCCTCCATAAAATAGATTTTTGGTTTTTTAATACATATATAACAGCTTATTAAAAGCAACTATATTTTAACATAAAAGCAAGTGATTTTCAACAAATCGCTTGCTTCTCATAAAGTAATTTTATTAAATATTACCAATTTATTATAATGTAATAATACTATCTAGGAGAATCTTGTCCGTCTTGATCACTTCCTTGGGTTAATTCTTGCAAATTTCCTAACACTGTTTCACTAGGTTTTTGACCTCTTTCTGCTTCCCTCACTTGTTCTAGAGTCATAAATCCAGTTTTAATAGCTAAATCATTAAAACTTCGATCTGTCATTCCACTTATATAATCTATCGATAATTGTATTGCAACTTTTTCTTCCATTTTTTCTCTTTCTTCACGAATAAGTTCTTCGATAAATTCTTGTTTTTTCTTTCTGGCTTCTTCTATACTTCCATATTTTTCAATCATTTTTTTTCTTAATTGATTATTTGTATCTGATTGAAAATCATAAAGAAAATCGTTACTATTTATTCTGTCTTCTAATGCACATTCAACATTTTCTTTTACAGTTTGAGGTATTGCATTAAATACATTCAAATATTTAATTGCAAAATTTTCACCTTGTTTACGAGCATAATCATATACACTGCTTATTAACTCTAATTTATGTCGTTTTGTAGGATTTGGTTCTATAAACCTTTGTGAACGTTTTAGTCTCCTTGGCGTTTTAATCTTTTGCTTGTATGTTTGATATTCTGATTCTTCTCTTATTTCTGTTTTCATATATCTTAAAGCATCTTGATCTGTTATATATTTTTTTACCGAACTATCATAGAACTTATCTCTAATTAATCCTGATTTAATTAATCCATCCTTACAAATATCAATTAATTCTTTTGCTGCCTCAGGTTGTCCATAACTTTGATAATCCCATTTTGTATATTGGACTATATGTTTATAGTTTAACCTTTTTAAATCATAGAATAAATCCTCAGCTTTTTTTGAAAATTCAATTTTTCCAGTTCTTTGTGAGTTTTCTATTATATCATTTATAAAATATCTTTGCATTCTACTAGTTATATCTTCAACAACATCAGTACTTATATTAATCATATCATCTAAGAATTCTCTTAATTTATCCATATCTGAACTTAACATCTGTTTATCTTCATCATTATGTAATTCAGTTTCTTCTTCTATAGCTTTTATTTTTAATTCTATAATCTCACCTAATTTATCATATTCTTCATCTGTTAAAGTATCTATACTTAATCCTTGATTTTGTGCTTCCTTAATTATTTCATCTACATATTTTAAAATTCTTTGATTTTCTGGAGTTTTCATATCAGACTTTAATTCTCTTAATTTTTCTCTTTTAATTTCTCTGAGTATTGATTTTGCATAATTAATTTTTTCTTCACTAGTTAAATCTTCTTTTTCTGAAAACATTGCTCCAAATACTTCTAGATATTCATCATCAAAAGTATTTATTATTCCTAATCTAAATCCATCTTGAATGTCAGTTGGAAGGTATGCTAAAACATCTGCAAACTTTCCTAATCCACCTTCAATATCTTGAGCTATAAACTTATAGTCATTAAATGAATTTGATAATCTTAATTTGGTTAAAACAGCTTCTTTCATTGACGAATATTTAGTCGCTTGTTTTTTCATATCCTTTTTAGTAGCTTCTCCATCATGTGATATAACTACATCTAAAAAACAATAGAATTCATCTTCAAGTTTTTTTCTAAGCTCTGGGTTACTTTCTATATCAGGTATTCTATCTATTGCTTTATTACATATATCTTCACTTAATATGACCTCAACACCTTTTGCATTATGATGAAAATATCCTGTATTATATAATCTACCAATTATATTAAATATCACTTCTCCTTCATGTGCACTAAATGGATGACCTGCATCATGCATAAGCATACCTATATATATATAATTTGCATTTAAACCTAGTTCTTCTGCGATCCCTTTAGCAATTTCTGCTGCTAATCTTTGATGAAGAGCTCTTGATGTAAGATGTGAATCTTCTGGTCCTTTAGGTGTTGACATTGGTTTGATTTCAGCACGTTTATTAAATTTACTATTGTTAATTGCCATTATTAAATATTCAATATAATCATCCCATAAAAGTTTTGTTGGTTTAAATATTTCAGCCATTTTATTTCTCCTAAAATTATAAATTTATTAAAACTAAAGTTTAATAATTCCTATACTCATTTTTATCAGCTCTTTCATCGTATTTTCTATCATATTTTTCATTCTGAAAATACCAGTCTGTTTTCTTGTCTTTTGGGTCTCTTCTTCTTACTCTTGCAATTAATAAATCAAAAAAAACAAATAGAGCGATTAATAAACCTATAGCTGAAACCATTGTATTTTGTAAAACTGACATACTTAATGTCTCACCTTCAAAAAGAGATGGTAAACAATTTTTTAATATGTATCCACCAAAATAATATCCATATGCTCCAAGATATATTATTCCACCAAATATATTTCTTCTTAAAACTAGTGCCATACATACAATAACAAGAAATAAAAGTATTACCTCAATTGTTAAATTAAATGCTATAAATCCTCCAAAATCTTGCTCATATTGTGCTTGGAATGCAACTACTATTCTAAAAATCCAAAACATTGCCATAAACATAACTAATAACCATGATGATAAACTTTTCATTATTTTCACTTCTCCTTTTATTATTAATAATGTTGAATGAATAAAATCATACAACTTTACATTTTTAAAGACAAGACTTAGATGAAATATCTAAGCCTTGTCTTTAAAAAAAATTTATTCTGCATCATCTACAAAGTCAAATTCATCTTTAAATTTTTCTTTAAAAATATTAAATACTTGCATAAGTGTATCTTCATCATCTACACTAACATAAGATTCTTCGTCTGAATCTTCATCTGTATCTTCTACTTTTAATATAACAACTTCTCCGTCATCTTCTTCTCCCTCTTCAAGTACAGGCAAAAGAACAACATATTGTTCATTTTCTAATTCTACTAAATCTAAAAATTCAAATTTAACCTCATTTCCGTCTTCATCATTTAAAGTAATTATATTATCTAATTCTTCTCCATCAAAGTTTTCTTCCATTTTTTACTCCTTTCAAATTTTATATTTAAAAATATTAAAATCATCCTAATCCTTATATGCCTTTGTTTCTATTCATATAAGTTTCTAAAATATAAACAGCAGATATAGTATCTACTATATTTTTCTTTTTATTCCTGTCAACACCTAAAAAATGCATAGTTCTATTAGCTAAAATTGTTGTTAACCTTTCATCAATGTAATCTATTTTAAGCATATTATATTTGCATTTTAATTTATGTATAAATTTCTTTGTTAGCTCTGCTCTTTCAGATATATCTCCATTCATATGATAAGGCATTCCAACAACTATAGTATCAATATTGTATTTATCAAGTAATTCATCTATTTTTTTTAAAATCATTTTATCACTACCATTAGAGTCGAGCGTTTCTAAACCTTGAGCTGTAATTCCTAGTTCATCTGAAATAGCAAAACCAGTTCTGGCTCCGCCATAATCAATACCAATAATTCTCATTATTCTTCTAATCCTATATAATATTTAACCATTTTTTCAAGCAATTCATCTCTCTCTACACTTCTTATCTTTGTACGTGCATCATTATGACTAGTAATATATGTCGGATCTCCTGATAAAATATAACCTACCATTTGATTAATTGGGTTATATCCTTTTTCAACAAGTGCATCATATACATCTTTAAGAATTTTTTTTGTATCAACTTCATTATTTTTGTCCATCTTAAAAAACATAGTTTTATCTAAATCCATACATTTCCCTCCTTATATATTATTAATCTGACTTTCCTCTTTTGAAGCTTCATCAAGATATTTTTCCATTTTCTTTAAAACTTCCTCTATACCAGTTCCTTTATAATATGTAGCAACAACAAAATTTAATGAAGGACTAACTTCAATATCTTCTTTTCTTTTTCTCTTTTTGATTTTTTTCTTATTTATATCTTCTAAGCTTAGTTCTTCAATATCATTATTATGATCTTTTAATGAAATTTTTAAATCTTCTGTAGATTTTTTTATTTCATTAATAAAATCAATAACACCACTTTGTTCTACTCCTGAAAATACAATAACAAATTTAGGTCCCATATATCTAACGAAAATATATAAATCTGAAATATTCTTTTGGATATTTCTACTTACTTCAGTAATAACCTTATTTCCAAGCTCTCTAGCAATTTTATTTATGTTCTCTATATTAGATATTCTAAACATACAAATACTTGAAACTGTATGTTGATCTATTATCTTTTTTCCTTCACCATATAAATATTCAGCTGAGTTCAATCCTGTAAATAAATCTGTTCTAACTATGTTTTCAAGTATTTTTTGATAATCCATAGTTTTTAGAACTGAAATAATATTTTCTTTAACTGTTTCTAAAATAACAGTATCTATATTATCAAAATCATGTGGTACTCCACTTTCTATAATCCAATAGCCTAAATAAACATTATCAATATAAAGAGGAAAGAATAATGCTGATTTAGCTCTGTCAAATTCTTTTTCTTGATATGGTAGTTTTTCATTATCATTATTAACAGTTATATATTTAGCACTTGCGGAAGTAATACTATCCTTAAAAATATCCACTTCATGAAGTTTTCTCAAAGTATCCCAATGATCTTTACTTACATTTGAAGTTTTTATAACATAATCTGTACCATCAAAAACCACAATTGTAGAATATTTAATTTGATATTTTTCAATTATAACATCATTAATTGCCTTTATTTTTTTATCTACACTCAATTCACTTCCGACAATATTCATAAAATCTTGTAAAACATTTAGATTATTAATTCTATTTCCTTGTAATTTAAATGCCTGTATTCTTTTATGTAAAGATAAATTATAAATAATTAGAAATGAAATAAGCAAAACTAGTATTATTACTATAACTATCAATGTTGTTTCCTCCGTTTATTATCTTTATTAATATTTTTTTCTCATATTATCCAATGTATTATTCATTCCAGGCGAAAAAGAACTAGAAAATACCTTATTATTTTTTTTATCTTTTTTCCCTGGTAAAAGAGGATAAATTGACTCAGCAAGAAGGTTTAGTCTTTGTTTGAATTCTTTTGGATATCCATTAATTTGAATATCACACTCTGCAATACTGTTTAAGTATTTTATATATACATCTTCATCAAAAGGTATTTGAGCAGATACTTTTACAGTATTCCTGTTAAATAATTCAGTCATAAACGACATCTCTGGATCATTATAATTTGACATCCCACCAACAATATTTTTTGAATTAACTCCTTTAAGTTTTAACAATTTGTTAAGTACAATTCTTATTTTTGATTCACTAAGAATATTTTTGACTTTAAGTTCTCTTAAAAACTCTGTAAGTGGCTGTATTGTAAGAATATCCATAGATTGTACTAAATATATTTCTTGAGATTTATCAAAATACTCAATAGGAGTATTAAAATCACTATCAATTATAACCAAAGAGTGATTACGAATTAAAGTTTCTAATATTGGTCTAGATGAATTTATTAATTCTCCTTTACTTGGTATTGTTGTATATACTGTTAAATTATTATTCACCTTGATTCCATCAGCTGTTTCATTAATTAGATTTTCAAATGAATTTGAAGCAGTTTTTCGTAATTCTTCATAATTCTTTGTATAAATATAAAATGCATTTTTATTAGAAGTTGCATCTAAAATCGCTGTATTAATACCCATATTTGATAAAATAAGTGCAACATTGTTAACTAAAAATGATGTTCCATTTTTACTTGTTCCAACAAATGACACTACTTTTTTTTCTTTTGATAGTAAACCTTCAAATTCCTCATCATCAAATATATTATCATATGATTTCATATAATAATTGTTAGAATTTTGTGTTCTTGTATTATAACTTTCCTCCGAATTAAAATCATTATCATAATTATTAGATTTTTCTGTTTCTTGCTTTTCATTATTGAAGAAACTATCTTCATCACTTAAATTATCATTGTAAAAATGATCAGTTTCATTATTTTCATCATTTTCTGAAAAAGATTCATTTTCAGGAGATTGTATATCATCATCAAGTCCTGGAAGAACCATTTCTTCTCCTTCTTCTCCTTCTTCTCCTTCTTCTTCATTTTCTTCATTAAAACTGTCTTCTAATCCAGGAAGAATACTATTATTCATATCATCTTCTTCAACATCTTCATTTGTTAATTGTTGAATTGTTTCATTTTCAATATTATCATTTGTTAATTGTTGTATTGAATTAATATCTTCTATTTCATCTTCGGCAATCGGATTTTTTCTAGGTCTTCCTCTTCTTTTAGGTTTCGTTTCTTCATTGTTTTCTTCAATATTAACTGGATTTTTTCTAGGTCTTCCTCTTCTCTTAGGTTGTTCATTTAATATTTTTTGTACATCATCATCAATTTCATCATCAAAGCTTTCATCTAAATCTAACATTTTAACTGGATCTACCTTTTTATATAAACTCTTATCCATAGTTGTTGGTACAACAACAGGTTTTGATAATTTATTTGATTTAGATTCTAATAATCTTTCACTTGTTCCTGTAATAGGTTTAGTTTTTAAAGATTTTGATATTCCTTTTTTCTTTTTCTTTGCATCATATGTAGATGCTTTGTTTGTGTCTGCATCATATCCGTACTATTTTCTGATATTCTACTGAATTCTGTTTTAAAACACTTTTAACATTTTGAGGTAAAATTGCAATTACTAGTTTTAATTGTTCCTTATTATATTGAGTTACAATCTTTTTAAAACTATCAACATATGCTTCTTCGTTTTTACCAAGACGTTTAAAATGCCTTAAAATATTTTGTAGCTCTGTTTCACTAACTTCATTTTCTTTTTCTTTTTCATATTTTGCATCTTCTGAATCAATTTTATAATATATTTTTGCTTCTTTTTTTGTACGAGGTTTATTTATAAGCTTACATACATAATTTATAGATCTATCATCACCTAAAATTGCATTATAAATACTAATACTAAATAATTTAACTAATAAAGACTCACCTTTAGTTCTACGATCTGAACATATTAGTATAATAGGAATATCAATTCCATTTGTAGATATTGCTTCATCACTAATATTATCTAACCTATCAAAAATAAATTTATCTTTTTGATCAAAACTTGAACTAGTAAATTCTTCAAGATCTTCACTAATTATTATTCTATCATAACTTTTATTCCTTTGTAATTCTTTTATTATTGCATTAAAATAGTAAACATTCTTGTATGATATTATTTCTTTAAAGTCTTTTTGATATTTTTTTACAATTGATGTTGAAATACTCTCATCATTTACTGCAAATAAAACTTTCATTTGTTTACTCCCTTCCAAATTTTACTACTACTGTAAATACAAGTGGTAAAACTTGACATATGACTCCTAATGTTACAAACATTATCATTAAAGCTTGTCCTTTTTCTTTTGTTTCCAAATGCCTTACTCCTATAATATAGTCATAAACAGCTCCAATTAAAATTCCTAAAATAGAAAATGGTATACTTAGCACCTGAACTCTATGTAAAATATATGCTGTTACTCCATAGGAATCTGAACCATATGCTTTTTTATAATCCTCTAATGAAGTTAATTCTTTTTCTTTAAGTTGTACAAGTTTACTTTCTGTTTTATCATTAATTGGTTTATCATTAGAAGCATATATATTCTTACCAATTGTTAATATAGATATTGTAATTACAACTAGTACTAATATTAAAGAAATTTTTAAAATAATTTTGTTCATATTTTATATCATTCCTTTCTAAGTTATTTTTATGTAAAAACTATCTTCTATATAATACAATACTATTAAAAAAATATCAAGGAGTTTTTGAAAAAAAATTTTAAGTTTAATCAAACTTTACTATATAAATACTCCATATATTTATATACACAATTTGCCCAATTTTTATCTGTAGCATATTTTTTATTAACATCAGATACAGTACTACCATTATAGTACTTTCCTGAAGCTACTTGCCCGTCATAAATTGTTGTTCCTTTTGGATTTAAATAGTACTTAACTAATACTCTAGCCAATAAGTCTATTGATTCTGAATAGTTTGAAAATGAATATGCACCATTATATGGGTTTGAATCATAAGCTCCATATCCAAATAGATTATATTTATTTTTTGCAATACGTGATGTTCCCCAGGCACTTTCATGAATACCAATTGACGCAACAAATATTCCATTTATACTATATTGCTCTTCTATATAATAAAAATACTCTGCGTTGTTCTCAAAAACTTTATTAACATCTTTATTATCAGTTAAAGCCTTTTTAAATTGCTCTATAGATAAACCTGATGGTTTATTTAATGCCATATTAAAGGATAGTTTTTGAAAATTATTGTTTTTTTCTACTTTAGGTTCTACATATATTTTTGTTCCGATTTCTATGATTTTATCTAAAGAAGATTTAGTAACTCTAGCTCCAACTTGTTCTTCTTTAATTAAATTTCCGTTTTTATCAAATGTTTTTTTCATAGTAATTGTTTGAATACCATTTCTTCCCTGCTGAGAAATTCTTGTAGTACCAACATATAATTCATTACTATTTTTATATTTTGTAATATATTCTAACTCTTCTTGTTTTTCATATATTTCTTCTTTACTTGTATTATTATTATTATTTTTTTCAATTATATTTTCAATATTAATCTGATTTGCATTACTAATATCAACTAATTGCTTTTGCTTAATATTTAATACTTCTGTAGCATATGTTTGCTTATTTGATACAAACCTAAAGTACAAAGCAATTATAAATAATAAAAAAAAATTTAAAAATACAATTATTTTAGCAATTTTTAGTCTATCTTCTGTTTTTTTCATCTTTAATTCCTCTTTTTTGAAATTCTTCTACACTAATTTTAAACTTCCTCTTTATTTTTGTCAACACTAATAAATAGAATTTTTTTGTATATTTTTTTATTATATGGTAATTCTAATTATTAAGAATTTTATTGAAAGGATATACATTATATGACAAATCCATTAGATACAAATAAAACTTACCAAAGCTATGTTGATAAAAAATCACCTAATTCTCCTTTATTAAAAAACTGCTTTAATGCCTTTTGGATTGGTGGTTTAATATGTTCAATCGGACAAATTATTTTCTCATATTGTACTTATAGAGGCTTAAATGAAACTTCTTCCAGTACTATTGTATCAATTTTATTAATAGGATTAAGTGCTTTTCTAACAGGACTTAATATTTTTAATAAAATTGGCAAAATAGCTGGAGCAGGATCTTTAGTTCCTATTACAGGATTTGCAAATTCAATTGTAGCACCTGCAATGGAATATAAAACTGAAGGATATGTCATGGGCGTTGGTGCTAAAATGTTTACAATAGCAGGTCCTGTGATTGTTTACGGTATTTCAACTTCTATAATTGTAGGTCTTTTATATTTAATTTTTAATACCCAAGCAATTTTAGTTTAATTAATTTATGAATTTAAATATGTTATTTTTTAATCCCTTGGTGTCGAAATCTTTATGTACCTAGAATTTTTCTTGCGAAAAATTCAGCTACAATGTCGATTTCTCCAGTCGCCCTACGCTTTGCTTCGGTTTGCTGTCCATTGTTAAGGCTCTGCCTGTTACAATGGCAGTATGCGTTCAAGCTGGTCGGCTTACGCGGGATTTCAAAATAAGATATTTAAATTCTAATATAAATGATTTATTTTTATAAATTTATAAAAATATTAAAGGAGTAAATCTTATGCAAAAATTAGGTAAACAAACAATTAAATTTGATTATCCCCCAACTATTCTAAATACAGCAACTATAGTTGGTCCAAAAGAAGCAGACGGGCCTCTTGCAAAATATTTTGATAAGTGTTTAGAAGATGAAATGTGGGGAGAAAAAAGTTGGGAAAAAGCAGAAAGTAAAATTATAAAAGAAACTGTTAATATCTTAGTTGCTAAATCTGGTTTACCAACTGAAAAAATTGAATACTGCTTTGCAGGTGATTTGATAAACCAGTGTATTTCCTCTACTTTTGGATTAAGAGAACTAAATGTTCCATTATATGGTATTTTTGGTGCTTGTTCTACTTTTGTAGAAGCAATACAACTTGCATCTGTTTTTATAGAAAACGGAATTAATTATGCATTATGCACCGCTTCTAGCCATTTTTGTAGTGCAGAAAGACAATTTAGATTTCCTTTAGAGCTTGGGAATCAAAGACCACCAACTGCTCAATGGACGGTAACGGCTTGTGGAGCTCTTATCCTTTCTAAAGAAGGGAATGGCCCTTTTGTAACTCATATTACTTCTCGGAAAAATTGTAGATATGGGAATAAAAGATGCAAATAATATGGGAGCAGCAATGGCCCCCGCTGTTTTAGATACTTTACTTACTCATTTTGTTGATACCGGTAGATCTCCATCATATTATGATGCAATAATTACAGGAGACTTAGGGTTAATTGGAAAAGATATTCTAACTGATTTAGCCGAAAAATCTGGTTTTAAAATTAAGTCTATATACAATGATTGTGGTGCTTTGATATTTGATAAAAAAGAACAAGACACTCATTCAGGTGGAAGCGGATGCGGATGTATAGCAAGTGTATTTTCGGGATATTTATATAATGAATTAAAAAATAAGAAACTCAAAAAAATATTATTGATTGCAACTGGTGCTTTGATGAACTCAATGAGTGCACAACAAGGGGAGTCTATACCGGGAATAGCACAAGCAATTTCTATCGAAATTTAATGAAAACCTTCGTCTTGCTGTGTTAAAATCTCCAAACTCTCACTTCTCACCTCTCACTTCACAAAAAGAAAGAAAGGAATTGTCATTCATGAATTTTTTACAAAGCTTAAATTATATAATGTTATTAAAATCATTTATTGTAGGTGGTCTAATTTGTGTTATAGGACAAATTTTAATCGATAAGACAAAATTAACTCCTGCAAAAATTCTAGTATCTTTTGTAACACTAGGAACTATTTTAGGTGGATTAGGAATATATAAATATTTAGTAGATTTTGCAGGATGTGGAGCAACTGTTCCTCTTCTAGGTTTTGGTAACAATTTAGCAAAAGGTACTATTGAAGCTGTTAAACAAGATGGTATAATAGGTGCATTTACAGGTGGCTTAAAGGCAAGCGCTGGAGGAATTGCTGCAGCAGTATTTTTTGGATATATTGCTTCACTAATTTCAAAGCCCAAAATAAAAAAGCAGTAAACTATTAATTTGAATTACTTGATTTTATAATATATAATAGAGTAGACAATAAATTAGGACTGAATACTCTTAAAAAAGTAACCAGTCCTAATTTATAAATTTATTTCAAAAATTCATTTGTTACAATTCCTTTTTTTTCTCTTTCTTTTTCAACCATATCTGATAACATTTCTTTTACTTCATATGGCTTTTTTATATCACGAATAGTAAATTCTCCTTGCATATTATCAGATGATGAAATTTTAATATTTCCAACTCTAAATAATCTTTGGAATAATTTTTGATTTACCGAAAAATCAGTCATTCTATATAATCTAATTTCTTCCTCTGTTTTTGCAAGAAATCCTGTATTTATTATTAATTTTTCTTCAGTTAATATGTATTTTGTAAATGATAGTGGCAACCCAAATATCGGTCTTTTTCTATCTTTCCAAATTATATTATTCATTTATTAATTCCTCCTTGTTATTTATATTCAAATTCATAATCAAGCTTATTATTTATAGGATCAAAATTACCTTTTCCATCCTTTTCCATTCTGACCTGTGATCCTGAGACAAAAACATTTATATAATCATAGTATAATATATAAGTGTTAAAAAATCCTTTCTCATGTGTAATATACTTTTTCCCATCTACGTTAACAACATATTCAGATTTGAAAAGGTCATTCGTTTGTAAAAAAGGAAAGATATATAGGCTTATTATTGATGACATAATAATAAATATACTTAATAAAACACATTTTAATTTTTGTTTTTTAATTTTTAATATTTGCTGTATTATTCCAATAAAAAATCCAAATATTACAATAAATATAGTTATAATATATACCCAATTTCTAAACATTAATTCATTAAATAAAAGAATTAAGTGCAGACTAGAAATTACTATAATATATAAAATAGTATATGATAATATATTATTTGGAAGATGCGCTTTAATTATTTTCATAACTTTACACCTCTATTACATTTGATATATCGTTATTTTTTATAATTTCTCCCTTAAAATACCACAAATGATCTTCTGTAATTTTTACATTAATAATTTGATTAATTAAGTTTGAATCTCCTTCAAATACTACTACTCTATTTGTTTCTGTTCTACCAGTTAACATTTTGTCATTATTTTTACTTGGCCCTTCAACTAAAACTTTTTGTATTGTGCCAACATATTCTTGACTAGTTTTTGCAATTTGACCTTCAACTAATTCTTTCAATCTATCAAATCTTTTATGTTTTATATCTTCTGGAACTTGATTAGGCATCTTTTCTCCTGGGGTTCCAACTCTAATTGAATATATAAACATAAATACTTGTTCATAATTTACTTTTCTTACAACATCAAGTGTATCTTCAAAATCACTTTCTGTTTCTCCTGCAAACCCAACAATTATATCTGTTGAAAACTTAACACCTGGAATCATTGATTTCATCTTATCTACTAAATCTAGATACTGTTCTTTTGTATATTTTCTATTCATTTTTTTTAGCATTTCAGTGCTTCCTGATTGAAGTGGTAAATGAATTAATTTGCATATTTTATCACAATCTCTTATTGCTTCTATTACATCTAAAGTAAAATCTTTTGGATGTGGTGATTGAAAACGAATTCTTTCAATTCCTTCAATTTCATTTACTGCTCTTAATAGTTTGGCAAAAGAGTTTATCTCTTTATAATCACCATTTTCATCTATAAGCTTTCCTTGCTTAATTTCTTCCATTTCTGAACGCAAATAAGAATTGACATTTTGACCAAGAAGCATTATTTCTTTATATCCTTGTTTTGCTAAATCTTTAATTTCATTAATAATATCTTGTGGTTTTCTACTTCTTTCTCTTCCACGCACATATGGGACAATACAATATGTACAAAAATTATTACATCCATACATTATTGTCACAGAACCTGTAGTTTTACTATTTCTTTTAATCGGTAAGTCTTCATATACATTTCCATCAATATCTAAAATGTCTTTTACTTTTCTTTGTTCTTCTAAAACTGTAAATATATCTTCTGGTAATTTATGTAATGTATGTGTTCCAAAAATAATATCAATATAGTGAAATGATTTTTTTAGTTTTTCTATAATATGTTTTTCTTGCATCATACATCCACCAATTGCTATTATAAGATTATTCTTTTCTTTAAGATTTTTTAATTCTCCAATTTTACCAAATAATCTTTCTTCTGCATTTTCTCTAACACAACAAGTATTAAAAACAGCAAGATTTGCTTCTTCAATTTTATCAGTTAGTTTATATCCCATCTGTTCTAACATACCACATATTTTTTCTGAATCATTTTCATTTAATTGACATCCCATTGTAAGAATAGAGTATTTTAAATCTCTATTCTTGTTTAATTCTTTAACTTTTTTAATATATTCTTTTTGTTGTTCAATTTCTTCAATTTCAGTCATTTTCTATTTCCTTCCAAGCCTACCTAACTTAAATCTCATTTAATATTTCTTCTTTTGATGTTACTCCTACAAAAGTTTTTGTAACTTCTCCATTTTTTATTATCATTATTGTAGGAATACTCATTATTCCATACTTTTGAGCAAGTTCCATATTCTCATCTGAATTTACTTTTCCGACTTTGGCTTTTTCGCCAAGTTCTTCTGCAATTTCTTCTATAATTGGTGACATCATTTTACATGGTCCACACCAATCTGCATAAAAATCAACTATGCAAGGTTTATCTGAATTTAAAACCTCGTTTTCAAAATTTTCATCTGTTAGTTTTAAAACACTCATTTTCTTTTTCCTCCATATTAAAATATATATAAATCAAATATATTTAATCTTAAAATTTCCGTTCTCCAGCCGTTTTAAGTATGAAAAAACATGGATCTTATAGCCACGGAATATACCATAATTAAATGTTAACGTTCTGAACCGCAATGTCTGGCTTTAATTTTTAAAATGCACGCCGTTTATATAATACTTATATAAAATATAATAATCGTAAACGGCTTCAGAACTGCGAGTAGGTCGAACTCAATTTTAATATTAAATATATTTGATTTTTAAAAATGCAAAATAGCAATAGTCGTATTAAATTTGTAAATAACTCGCTACACTCAACCCTGCCACTGCCCCTTCATATACTGCTTTTGAAACTTGTAAAAGGCCTCCATTTGTGTTGCCACATGAAAATATTCCTTTTACATTTGTTTGCATTTTATCATCAACAACTATATTATCATTATTTGTAAGAATACCAATCTTTTTTGCAAAATCTGTACCACTTGCTTCACCTAATGCAATAAAAACGCCATCAACTTCTATTGTAGAATTATCATCAAAAACAATTTCTTGTACACGCAAACCACCAGATATTTGTTTTATTTTCATAGTATTTATTTCGAAATTAGAATCTGCATTCATTTGTTCTCCATTGGTTAATATTGTAACATTTTTTGCTATATTTTTCAATATATTTGCTTCATTTACAGCAAATTTTCCGTTTCCTATTACTACAATATTTTTATTCTTGTAAAAAAAACCATCACATATAGCACAGTAGCTTATACCTTTACCTTCAAATTCTTGGATTCCCCTTATATTTGGCTTAATTTTTTTATTACCAGTTGCTATAATAATTGCTTTTGATTGATATAAGTTATCTGTTGTCTTAACTTCAAACCCATTAGTTATTTGTTCAATTTCTAGAACCTCTTCTTTTTT
>CAMZHI010000031.1 GCA_947306755.1 uncultured Clostridia bacterium
GTATTACTTCTTTAATATTATTAAACCTTTTTGCATCTCTTAACTTATTTCTTTCCTTTTTCATAATTATCAAACTCCTTTTTTCATCTAGTAACAAAAACTAGATTATCACATTTTGAATACTTTGTCAATGGAGTTTATACTAAAAAAGAGTAGACTTCAAAATCTACTCTGTATAATTTATTAACGTATTCCATTATCGACTTGTACATCTTGTCCCTTTATTTCTACTCCATTACTAGTCAATTCGGTATCTACTTCATCCTGAGAATCAACGGCTATATTCCTCCTAAATGCACTTGGTGACTTTTTATTTAAAGTGCAACCATACAATAAAGCTTCTGAAAAATCAGGACTATCAGGATCAGGTAAACTCATAACATTTCCTCCTATTACTATATTAAGTTAATTAAAAATAATTCATTTTACATATAATAACACATTATTTTTGATTTGTCAAATTATGTAACTTCTGCCTTCGTTTTATTGACGAAAATTAAAAAAAATGCTAATATATACATATACGAGGAGGATAGATTTTATGGCTAAAAAACAAACTATTTCAATAGAAAAAATTCATATTCCTAGATGGGAAGAACTTCCAAATGTAGATTTATATATGGATCAAATTCTCACTTTTATAAATAGCTCATTATCTGAATGTATAAAATATGGTGATGATGAAGAAGATGAAAAAAATCAGATTTTAACAAAAACAATGATTAATAATTATGTAAAAAACAATATATTAGAAGCACCTGTAAAAAAGAAATATTCTAAAACACAATGTGCTAAATTATTTGTAATATGTATACTAAAACAAGTTTTTAGTATGAATGAAATTTCAAGCCTTATTAATATTGCTCTAGAGAGTACAGATATCTCTCATGCATATAATAGTTTTTGTTCTCTATTTGAAGAAGCGGTTATATCTATTTTTGAGAAAAAAGAATTTTCTAAAGTTGATTCTTCAAATGAAAATAGATATTTACTAAAAGCTGTTTTACTGTCATGCAGTTATAAGATTTATGTTCAAAACTTGATTTAATTTCAGTTGATAAATTGGGATAAATTGGGACCGGGTATTTTTTGCACATTTATTAAAAAATAACTAATCCGCGTCAGCATATCGTTTTTAAAATCCGTATGGTGGGTATCCCTAAAGGGGGTACCATAGGATTTTAAAAATGATGTGCGGTTAAACAGGATTAGTTATTTTCATTTGTGTGCAAAAAATACCCGGTCCCAATTTACCAAGTGAAATTATTCAACTTTTTTTATAAATGATTCTATACTAGTTGTTCCAGAAATCCTTACTCTTGGAAGCTCATATTTAGAGGCTCCTTTTTTTACTCTTCCTCCTTGTGTAGTAAATGCAAGTTTAAATCCTGTATCTTTTAATGCTTTTATATCTAATTCATTATATTGTCCAAATGGATAGCAAAAAATATTTGCTCCGCCTAAAACCTCTTGAGATGTTTTTAAATCTTCTACCATTTTTTCATAGCTCCATGATAACATTACACCTTTTCCATTGCTTCCACCTTTATGCATATCATAAGAATGTGATTGATAGCTTATATTATTTTCTTTATTTTGAGCTACATCACCATACCAATATGCAACTACAAAAGATGTTGCTTGTACATTGTACTTTTGTATTATTGGAACTCCAAGCTCAAAAAATGAAGGGTCTCCATCATCTACTGTTATAACAACACTTTTTTCAGGAAGTTCTGTTTTCCCATCAATATAGTTTTCTACCTCTTCCCATGTTGGAAAATAGTAATCATTTTCAGATAAACACTTTATTTGTTGTTCAAAGTCATTTATTTCTATCCAATTTCCATCTTGAGGCTCTCTTTCATTTTTATCATAAAAAAAATGATACATTAAAACAGGTAATCCACTATCAGACAGGTATTTTCCATTTTCTAATCTTTCTTCCAATTTAGTTTTTTCTGGAATAACAGATTCTTCTTTTTTCAAATCCTTTTCATCACTAATATTTGTGATATTTGATATTTCAGTTTTATTACTTTTAGATTTGTTATTATATAATATACTGGTTCCAATAATAGCTCCTAAGATAATAATGAAAAATAATATTTTTTTTACATTTAACCTCTTTTTCTTACTCATACTATATCCCCTATTCCTTTGTAATTTTACATTTTGTATTATATCAAATAGATAGTTTTATGTCAAAAATCTCCGGTACCAGTGACAACACCCTTTGACATTTTTTTTACAAAACTATATAATATGATTACAATTCAAGCTTAATAAATATATATTTATTAAGTTATGAATTGTAACATAATAAATCGGAGGAAAATTATGATTGAAAGAGAAAATAATCCTGATTATTTGAATAGTTTTTTAGATTATATGGTTACAATACAAAATAAATCACCTAATACTGTAAAAGAATATAATTATGATTTAGCTACATTTTTAAAATTTTTAAAAATACATTTTAAACTAACAGATGAAACAGAATTTGAAAATATTACCTATAATGATATTACATTAGATACTATAAAAAAAATCAAATTAGATGATTTACATGCCTTTTTAGCATATCTAACATCTAATTTTAAAAGTAAAGCTACAACAAGGTCAAGAAAAGTTTCGAGCCTTAGAATGTTCTTTAATTATTTATGTATGAAAAATATTATAGAAATAAATCCAAGTCAAAACCTTGAAACTCCTAAACTTGATAGAAGATTACCTAAGTATTTAACATTAGAACAAAGCAGGAAATTATTAAATGTTTCTTCTAATGAGGATAAGCGTAATCCTGAAAGAGATCATGCAATTACTACTTTATTTTTAAATTGTGGTATGCGTCTTGCAGAACTAGTTGGAATAAATATCCAAGATATAAACTTTGAAGAAAATCAAATGACTGTTATTGGAAAAGGAAATAAAGAAAGAACTATTTATTTAAATAAAGCATGTATTAAAGCAATTAAAGAATATATGCTTGTTAGACCAAAAGAAGGAATAAAAAAAGATTCAAAGAATTCTGATAAAGCATTATTTTTAAGCGAAAGACGTCAAAGAATTTCTAGAAGAATGGTACAGGAAATTATTTATACAGAATTAAAGCAAGCCGGAATTGATTCTCAAAAATACTCTGTACATAAACTTCGTCATACTGCTGCTACACTTATGTATCAATATGGAGGTGTTGATATTAGAGCTTTGCAAGAATTACTTGGACATGAAAGTATTTCTACAACTGAAATATATACACATGTAAGTAATCAGCAAGTTAGAAATGCAGTAGAGAGCAATCCGTTAGCTGAGGATAATTAGAAAAAATTCTATTATAATTCAGCAATCTAATTATTTATGTCCTGCAACGGGCAAAACTTTTTATTTTTTTCTCAGGTCTTCCCACTGGGGCTGTAACAATGCTACCGCATTTAACAGCCCTCAGCGGTCCCCCCGAGACCATCGTTTAAAAATAAAAAGTATCGCCCTGCGCGGACTTCAAGTTAATACAGCTGAATTATAATAGAATTCTTGACATTTTTTAATAATCCTTCTTTTAATTCTTATAAAGTCTATAATTCTTTCCTAGTCAAATTATACTTTTTACAATATAAATCCATTGCAGTTTCTGGTGTATATTTCCCTGTGAATGCTTTTATTGGAGCAAATTCCTCATCTTCTTCTACCTCTAATAATGTAAAATTATTTATATATTTAAAAGCATCAAAAATAAAATTCTCAAACTTATAGGAGTTTGGCTCTTTTACAACAACTTTCATGCCTGTTTCATCTATAAAATCATTCTTTCTAAAAGCTCTATGATATGGTAATTTTAATTTTGCAATTTCTAAGAATGTTTTTTTATTAAATAAGTGTGATAAAATATTTATTTGATTATAGTTATATTTACCATTTTCTTTTTTCGAATATTTTTGTTCTTCGGTTAAATTACTAGGAGAAATTATGCTTACACAATTGTCAACTTTAGCAAATACATAATCTTTGGATTCTAAATCGTTTTTACAGATTGATTTTGAGGAAGCCATTGATTTATTTTGAGCAGTAAGTCCAATAAATAATGGATCTACAACCTCTAGTGTTATATTATCAATTCCTGATATAGAAATCCATTCAATATTATTTAAGGTGTTATCTAAATGATAACGTTTGAAGGCTTTAAATACATCCCCATTTCCATTTGAAGCTCTTTTGATAGAGTATAGTTTATCTAATAATATTTTGCCTTTTTTATCCATAATTTCTATTGTATGTTGCTTAAAAAAGTATATTCGATTTTTTGGATAACCAAAGTATTTTTTTTCTCTAAAAAATTTCTTTGTTTCTATATCATTATCTTCACTTGTCATTATATACCAATTTAGATATACACCATATTTATCAAATACATGTTTTAGCTTATCACATATTAATTCAAATAATGATTTTTTTTCATCAAAAGCTAATGCGTAGCATCCTTTAGGACCTTTAAAACCTAGTCTTGTTCCTTGCCCCCCTGCAAGAGTTAAAACTGCAAGTTTACTTTCTTTTATAATAGTTTCACCAACTGAAATATATTTTTCTTTTTCTTCATCTGATAAATTAGATCTTGTATAATACTCTATAGGAGAAATTCTAAATGAATCAATAGTATCATCTTTAAAAGAATTTTCATATATTCTATTTAAAGTTTTAAAATCGGTATTTAAAATTTGCTCAATTATAATATTTTTTTCACTTTCATTTAGCTTATCAAAAAAATATAACAAATGTTCTTGGTTATATTTGCTTAATATCTTTTGTGCTCTTTTGAAATTTTTAACCATTGTATTCACCTCATTTATTTTTTAAGTATGTAAGTAATTCTTCCTTGCTTGGTATATCTGATGACTTAATATATTGAATCTCTTTTGATATATCATATTTAACTTTAATATTTGAAATAGACATATTTCCAGTTTTTTCCGAATCTAAAAATCCTTCTAGTACAACATAAGAAGCCTCTGATATATTTTGTAATGCTCCAACACTTCCTGTATTAAATAAGGTTTTATCTTTGACCTGAAATAAATTTGGCATATGTAAATGCGCATATCCTACAACATCAGGAATTTTATCTTTTTTAGATTTTCCAATAAATTCTGTATTATTAAATAATTCCATTGGATCAGTTATTATTTTATTATGATATATTGTATTATGTTTATAATATATAGGATTATATATATGCTCTAAACTATAAGGTGATGCATGGAAAAGTCTAATTAATTTTCCACTAAAATAAAACTCATGCATTATTGGTAACTCTCGTAAAAATTTTGCTCTTTTCTCTCCTATTTTCATTCTAGTCCAAAATTTTCTTGTTAATGCTCTTTCTGATGAAAAAATTTCATCGCAATTACCTTTTAAAATAACTTCACATTTATCTTTTATTATATCAATTACAATATCAGGATTTACACTTTTTGACACAATATCTCCTAGACAATAAATTTTTGATATATTTCTTTTTTCTATGTCCTCTAATACCGCTTTTAAAGCTGTTAAATTTGCGTGGACATCAGCAATTAATGCAATTCTATCCATACAGATTCTCCCTATAAACTATATTTCTAATTTCTTATATTTGCATTTTAATTCGAGTTATATCTGTTTTTTCTTCTTGCATATTTTATATCATAAACTATAAAAAAATTCTAGTACATTTTTCCTTAATTTTATCATATTAATAAAAAAAGTCAATGAAAAGATAAGTTTTATAATTTAATATATATAATAAATATAGGACTTTTTGTAAAAATAAATCATATTATGTATAAATATGTTATTTTGAAAGGAGGACTTAACTTAAATTGGAAGTTAAAGGTAAAAAGATTGGTTTCGTTCTTACAGGTTCTTTTTGTACCTTTAGTAAAACAATACCTAAAATAAAAGAACTAATAAAATTAGGTGCTAATATAGTTCCGATAATGTCATATAATAGTTATGAATTAGATACAAAATTTGGAAAAGCAAAAGATTTTATTAAAGAAATTGAAGAGATAACTAAAAAAGAAATAATTCATACTATCCAAGAAGCGGAACCTATTGGACCTAAACATTTAACAGATATAATGATAGTTGCACCTGCAAGTGGAAATACAATATCTAAACTTGCTTGTGATATTATAGATACTCCTGCTACTATGGCCGTTAAATCTCACTTAAGAAATAGTCTACCTGTTGTAATTGCACCTTCTACAAATAATGGTTTGGGTGCTAATTTAGTTAGTATTGGTAAATTAATTAATAGAAAAAATTATTATTTTGTTCCATTTAGACAGGATAACCCAATTACAAAACCTAGGTCCATTGTTTTTGATTCAAACTATATTGTTAGAACTTTAGAAGTAGCTTTAGATGGAGAACAAATTGAACCAATACTTATTTAAAAATAAAAGTTAGAAATTTTTATATTTTTCTAACTTTTTTATATAATTCTATATGATTTTTTCTTATTATTTTATTACGATTTTAAACTCATTTTTAATTTGTTGTTAATGGATTTAAATCTGTTTCCCTACATTCAACAGAAGCATAAAAGCTTTTTAGATCAATTGCTAAATATATGTTATTATATTTAATATCTCGATTATTCAAATTGCCTACCTTCCAAACATAAGTTTCTACTATTGATTGTATCATATTATTTGTATTTTTTAAACACATGTTTGAATAATTAATAAAAGAGTGTTATAAAACACTCTTTTATTAATTATATTTTTTTATATATTGGATTTTTTCATAATCAGAATTTTTGCTTCTTTCAACCATTTTATTATATACTTTATCTCTTAAATCCTGTTGTGCTTCTTTTTTTGTAAGATTATTATTTGCAGTAAACGGTCCATCTATATAAGATATAATTTGAATTTTGCCATTTTTCTTTTTATGATATGTATTTGTTAAACAAAATACATCTGTATTTAATTCAACAGGGTATTTAAATGAAACTACTTTAAAATTCCTTATTTTTGTATAATATGGCCAAATATGCGCTTCAGGATAAATTGTTATACTATGCTTTTTTTCAATAGTAAGTTTTATTGCATTTAAAAAATTCTTGTATGCTTTTAAATTTGAAGGTAATGGAAATGCTCCAAGTAATCTTACTAATAGTTTCAATCCTGGCATAGATATATTGGCAGGATCAACAATAAAAAAATTCCTTTTAGGATAATTTGCTAGGCTTGGAATAAATGTATCTGCAAATATTTGAGTATGATTTGCATATATAAAATATCCTCTTTTTTTTGCTTTTTTTAATTTTTCTCTTCCAACAAATTTAATATCAAATTTTATTTTAGCATATAAATACTTTATTGGCATACTTAATACATTTTGAGTTAATATAGATGCGATATTCCAAATTGGATTTTTATGTATAAATTTATAGTTTTCATCTACATTGACTACTTTTATGTTTTCCATTGTAGCAAAATCATCTACTAGCTCATCTTTATAATAATAAACTTCTTTCTCTTTGTGCATTTTATCCATTTTCATCATCTTCAATGTTTTCTGTAACTGTTGTATACTCTAGTGGAATATTATAGAAATTCTCATATATATTTTTCCAAACCTCTGTATTTTTAGCCTTCATATTTTGAGTATTTTCTTTAACTGTTACATTTTCGTCTGGATATATTGGTTTATCAATATTTATAAAATATTCAAGTATTGGAAAACCATCATTTCCAATTTTATCACTATTTTTCATTGTTATAAAAATTGGAACAACTGGAACATTGTTTTTTGAAGCAAATCTAAATGCTCCGCTTTTAAGTGGCTTAGGTTTTTTATAATTCCACCATAGACTTTGTTCTGGATAAATAAGGATATATTCATCATCTGCAAGAATTTTTTCAACAGCTTTAATAAATTCTTCCATAGCTTTAGGAGATGTAGCTAAAGGTAATGTATTACTATTCCTAAATAAGTATCCATAAAAACCTGGAAAGTTTGTATAATTTCCTTCTCTTATAACTTTATATAATGTTTTTTTCTTTTTATTTGATGATCTAAATGCTGTTTCAACAGCAAATACATCAAATGGATTAAAATGGTTGCATGTTAAAATTGCGCCACCTGTTAGATTATTAAGATTTTCTAAACCATTTATTTCTTTAATCATAAGTTGATTTTTTCTAAGTAATTCTTTTAAAAAACCTAATCCAATAGTATTTGCAACAGTTGTTTTTAATTTACTAGTTAATTTTTCATTTAAATAATCTACCTCACCTGGCATAATTGGAATTGTAGGGGGGTCTTTTTCAGCATCAACATCAAACTTTCCTTCTTTTTCAAGCCTTGCAATTTCATCAAGAATTGCAAGTCTATCTTCAGATTGTTTAATTAAATGGTTCTTCTTTCTTAATTTTAGTATAGTATTTTTGATTCTACTATAACTTCTTGGCATTCTGTCATATCCAACACATTGAGTTTCAAATTCTGCAAGCTCAAATAACTTTTTAGTTTTTTCTTCATCTTCTTTTAATTGCTCTTGAGTGTAATTTTTCTTTATTTCTAGTATTTCATCATAAAACTCAGTTTTTTTAGCATATTTCCAAAAATATTCACTATATAATACTGCATCATTATGCCAAGGTTTACGAGCTAAAGTATAATGAACTATTTTAATTTTATTAGTGTTTACATTTTTAATAGGAGCTGGAGATTTGTTCCACATTTGATTTATATACTTTACTCTTCCTTTACACATTCTATTTAAATAGTCTTGGTCTTGAGCAACTGAATAGATATTTTTTTCAAGTAAATATAAGAATTTTTCTTGAAGTCCAAATTCTCTTAATTCTTTTAAATTCATTAAAAGAACACCTGCATTAAAATAGTGTTTGTTATCACTTACTCCAATGACACGTTTTGCATAGTTTTTAATTTCTGGAGTATAAATTGCTGTTTCCTCTGTTATAGCACCAAGTAAAGAATTTTTTATATTTATATTGTATAATTTGGCAATATCATCTAAAACAACTATATCACAGTCTAAGTATAGTACTTTATCATATTCGGGATACAGAGTTGGTAAAAATAGTCTAAAGTACGTATCTTTAGAATAATAGTCTCTGGTATAAAGCTTATCTTTAATTCTATCTATATAGTAATTTAAATCTACAAATTCAATTTTTATATTATCTTTAGCAAATTTTTTAATTCTAGCAATATTTTCTTTAGATATATTTGTATATAAAATTCTTAAATTATACAAATAGTTTTCTGATGAATTATCAATAATTGATTGTAAAGTTACAGCTAAAAACGGAATATAATTATCATCTAAAGCAAAAAATATAGGTATTTCTTTTTTATTTGTATTCATTTACTTTCTTTTCCCCTTTAATTTTTTCAAATTTATCCTTTAATTCCAAATATTTATTTAAATCATCATCAAATCTATGACATTTAAATTGATCATGTACTTTTTCAATATCCCATTGTTTGAAATTTGTAGTATGTGGATATGGCTTAAGCATTAATCTTTTACAAAAATGACATACTATCGTATCATCTCTATCAAATTTAGATTGTTCATTAAATTTTCTTGGAAGAAGTTTTTTCTTTGTAGTAGACCAATAAACAGCATCCTGATCAGCAAAAAGCATTTTCTTGGTCTTAATTCTTTCTCTTGCTTTTTCTAATAATCTAGTTTCTTTTATTTTTTTCATGTTTAAAAGTAACATTCCTGCATTTATATAATCTGGCCTTATAAATATACATCCATATTTTTCTTTTACAGCAGCATATTCATAATCCTCTATATCAGTATTATAAAGTTCTGAAATGTCTCCAGCTAACATCATATCTATATCTAAATATAGTAGCTTTTCTGGCATATCTTCAACTAAATCTGCTAAAAGCCTAAGTAATGTATATGGAGTACAATAAGCACTTTCATTAGGGCTTTTCATAAATTCTTGTTCGTAAAGTGATGTAACATCAACTAATCTAACTTCTGAATTAGAATTTTTCGATTTAACAACCTCATCTAAAAAATCTGCCTCTTTTTGACTAAGTGGTTGATATTCTTTTTTTATTCTAGTTAATTCTGCGGTAAATATATAACATCTAATTGCTTCATTTGTTTTATTAGTCATTGAAATTAGTTCTGTAAGCATTCCATCAAAAACTTTATTATTTCCACATAATAGTACATTTATCATTGTTTTTATTATCCCTTTTATTTTTTTCTATAACATCATAACATAAAATAAAATATTTTTCAAATTTTATATATTTAAAATTTTTAGCTATCTAATTTGACTCCAAAGCGTATCATATTTTTTAGTTCCATTTTCATCATATAAAAAAGCCTCACAACGAGCTAGTTCTTCTTCAGAAGGAAACATAATTTTATTGTTTCCAAATTCTGACCATGCTCCTTTAATTGGAGAAGTATATCCTGTTTCTGTCATATTTCTGACTGCAATATTTGATCTACACATAAAATTGATAAACTTTTCTGCTGCTTCTTTGTGTTTTGTATTTTTAGTAATTACAAATCCATCAATAAATTTGTTTGATCCTTCATTAGGTATTACATATGCTAAATTAGGATTTTGATCAATTGCAAATTTTGCTTCTCCAGAATATACAAGAGCAATTGCTCCTTCATCAGCAATCATTGCATCTCTTGATTCTTCTTCTTCATATCCTTTTAATAGCTTGTTTTGGTTAATTAATGCTTGTTTTGCTTCACTTAATTCTTTATCATTAACAGAATTCATACTATATCCTAATCTTTTTAAAGACATACCTAAAACATCTCTCATAGAATCCCAAAGCCATATTTGACCCTTATATTTTGTATCCCAAAATATATTCCATGATGTAACCGGCTCTGTTACAGTTTTTTTATTATAAAGAATTCCTACTGTTCCAGTCATATATGGTATTGTGTATTCATTTTGTTTATCATATTCAGGATTTATATATTCAGTAGCTATATTGGCAAAGTTTGTAATATTTGATTTTGTAATTTTTGATACTCTATTTTCTTTAATAAGTCTGTCTATCATATAGTCAGATGGGACTAAAATATCATAGTTATTTGGATTTTTAACAAAATCTTCATACATTGACTCATTACTTTCAAATTCTTTATATTGAACCTTGATTTTAAATTCTCTTTCAAAATCTTTAACTGTACTCATATCCATATATTCAGCAGCATTATATACACTTATTTCTTCAATATAATTTATTTTTTCTTCAGTCTTTTTTATTTCACCAGTATTATAATCAGTTATTTTTATCTTATTTCCTTTTTTATTAAATTTTACAAATATAATTGCTGTAATTATAGAAATTAAAATAATTATTAACACAACATAAAGAATATTCTTTTTCATATTTAATCACATTCCTTTCTATGGCACAAACTTGGTTGGAAAAGAATTAAATATTGTAATTATTTTTCAACCTATTCTCCCTTTTTTATTTCTAAAATCTTTATATTATTTTCTGGAAAATATTTTTCACTATCAATTTTTGCGGTATTTAATGTATTTACCATTTTTTCAAAATTATTTTTTAATATGTCAAAAATTTTTCTTCTAGATAATTCATCATTAAAATCTGAAAACTGAATAAGACTATTTGTATCCTTCAATAAGCTTTGAGCACCTTTGTCTAAACTGTTAATTTTCTTCAAAATAATTTTTTGATTAAATATTGAATTTGCAACCATAACACTTGTTTTTAAAGCCTCAACAGTTACATTTCTTATTTTATCTATATTTCTAATTATTTCATTATTATTATTTAAAATAATCCTTAAGCCTAAGACACTTTGCTCTTTAACAATAATCATTTGCTTAAAATCAAATAATCTTTTTTTAAATAAATTGATATTTAATCGGCTCATTTCTTCTTTAGAAATATTATTGTTTAGCTTTTCCAAATATGTTTTTCCATTTGTATACACATTATCTAACTCTTCAATAATACTAGTTAATTTATCTATTTCTATCGTTAACGTAATATTATCTCTTTTTAGAATCTCTTGCTCTTTTTCTAAATTTTCTATTAAAGTTGAAATATTCGATTCTTGTGATTTAATTCTTGTAAAATATCTTTTTACTGGATTAAAAAATATATTTTTTTTATAATTCAGAAAGTTAATTTTATCAGGATTTAAATCATAAATTTTTTCAGTTAATAATGAAATATTTTTTTCAATTTTTTCTCCGCATCTTTGATGAATCTGATAATTGATTAACTGAAATGCCACCTGATTTACTATTTCTTTCAATTTTTTTAATAATACTTGTAGATATGTTGTTTAAATCATTTTCAATTTGTTTTTTATTGTCAAAGTTATAGTTTTGCATTTACAAATCCTCTCTTAGATTACAAATTACATTTGTGAATTAAATAAGCTTTCTAATTTATAAATTACATTATCTGATTCAGCATCCATGGTTGATGCTTCATTAATGTCAGAAACTTCTTTTAATACATCAATATCTGCATTATATCCAATCGTGTATATTGGAATTCTAAGTCCATGTGTAACTTCTTCTATATCTTCAAATTCATATCCTCTATTACTTTCTCCATCAGTAAGGACAAAAAGCATTAATCTAGTATTCGGATTTTTTTGCTGTGCTTCAATTAACATGTGCTCTGCAACAACTATTGCATCAAACATTGCAGTTCCACCTGATGCTCTCATAGATTTAACAGAATTGATAAAATATGATTTTTGTGTATTATCAAATTTAGCAATAGGAAGAGAAATATTTACACTATCTGAAAATGTAACTAATCCAATATTTGTGTTTTCATCAATAAAGCTAGCTGCTCTATTTAAACTAGCCTTTAGTTTTAAAAGTGGAGAACCATCCATACTTCCTGATACATCTGATACAAAAACTGCTGTTAAATCATTTGATCCATTTTTTTGCTTTTTCCACATATTTTGAGCATCAATTATCTCTGTCCCTATAAAATCATGTCCTGAATAAGTATAATCAATCGCATTAAATCCACTATTAGTAGCCAATTTTTTGGATTCATCATTTGTACAATACTCAATAAATTTTAGAATTATTTCTTTTTTTAAATTTGTTAATTCACCAAGTGCATATGCTGGTTGATTTTGATTTATTCCATAAGGAATAAACTCAAAATTATTTCTAAGAGCAGGTATACTATAATATGTTTGATAATTTGATGCAAATCCATCTATAGTTCCATTTTGTAATGATTCTTCTAATTGTGCTATCTCATATGGAACATATGGTATTTTATCCTGATATAATTTTAATTTATTTATAGAGTTTTCCGATAATGGAGATGAGCTATCAAATGTATTTAATAATGTTAATAAATAATTTAATCCATCTTCATTTGAAAGAGGATTTGTATATCCAATAATACATTCTCCATTTATAACACTATTTATTACTGTATCTATATTAGTATTTGAGTATTTTGAATTTATACTATCTTTGGCTTTTTTGGTTATAACTATTCCAGATACATTTCCAACCACACTCTTTGAAACTTCAACATATTTTTTCTCATAACTGTCTAAAATTTTTCCATAAATACTACTAGAAGGCATATACAAATCTGGTGTGTATTTTTCAGTTGTAATAAATTCAGATGCAAGTTGACTTGGAATTGCTCTAACACCAACCGAAATTGGTACTTCATTAATTTTTATATTAGCTTTATTAAACTTATCCGCAATTTGACAAAGCCAAGCACTTTCTTTTTCGTTTGCCTTTTCGGTTGATGAATAAACTGTAATAAAGGCATCAGTAGTAGGATTTACTACAAATGGATATTCAGAAATGTCTGGCAATATAGTTGCTTCTTCATTAGAAGTAATAGAATTACTTCTTGATACAGTAGAAGTTTTTACATTAATTCCTTTATATAAGGTATTTAAATTCTTAATAGATTTTTCCATATTGATTGTTGTTGATGTCTTACCTACATTTTGAGTTAAACTTACAACTAAATAAATTGTTCCAAAAACAATTAGTCCAATTAATACAAATAAAAATGTATTATTCTTTTTCATATTCCAATCCCCCTATTTATATAATTTTGCATTTTTTATTAGTTCGTCCATTTCTATAATTGCCGGTAATTCTTTAACTTCACCATCTTCTAAACTATTATATTTAGAAACCTCAAACAAAATCTTATCTAATTTGAGTAAAATTTCTTCATTCATTATTGTCGCTTTTTTAACAAAATCAATATATTCATTATATATATTCATTTTTTCTTCAGAAACTTCTTCTTTTGGGAACCCTTTTTTTTGTAAAGCTTCATATTCCTCAACATCAAATGCAGCTATTTTATTTAATATACTTTGCATATTTAAATACATAATGCTTTCAACATCATTTAAAACACTATCAAACTTTTTATATGAAAGCTCTTCTTGAGAAAATTTTTGGAGTAAAATATTTCTAATAATATTTCTTTTTCTTTTAAATCTTTTTAATTGATCTAAGTTTTTTATAATATCTTTATCAAAAACATCCCCATTTTGTATTGCTTGTTCAAAAACACTAACACAATCATCTAATGACCCAATTTTATTTGCTATTATTGAATATGTACTTGTTGGAGTTAATATTTTTTTATTAAGATATGTAAAAGAAAAAGCACTTGCTAGAACTGTAAACCATGCTGTACTCATAGTTAATGCTGTTCCAGTAAACAACGAAAAGCCTAAAAATGCTTTTGAAAACACAGCAATATTGGTTGCTGCGATTAATGAATTTGTTGAAATTAATTGAACAATTTTCTTATGTGACATATTTACTCACTCCTCTGAAAAATTATATAATAATCAAATAAAAATAGCAATACATTTTTATCAACTTTTTTGTCAAAAAGTTACTAGATAATGGTTATAGCTTAATTAATTTATAAAAAAGTTGATATATTAATATTTTGAAAACAATCGAATGTAATTGGAGCATTATTAGAAATTCTTATTTAATAAAATGAGGGATGTTCACGGTACTCAAGCGTAGCGCAGAGGGTCTGAGTGAAAGAGGCTCATTTTATTAAATTAGAATTTATTTAATGCGTAATGCAGCCGAGATTGTTTGATAAATATTAATATATCAACTTATAAAACATTTATAGTCAAAAACCAGTAATGCCAAAAATCTTGAGTAAATATGTAAAAATGTTGATTTTCTTATGATTTTATGTCATAATAAAACTATCTTTATGTAAAGGATTATTGGTTATAATGAATAAAATGTCTTTAGAAAAATTAGAATATGATAAAATAATAGAAAAATTATCATCATTTTGCAATACATATATTGGTAAAAATTTAGCACTTCAACTTCTTCCACTAATAACGAAGAATGAAGTTGAACACGCTTTGCAAGAAACTCTTGAAGCTGTTAGTTTAATTGAAAGAAATTCTGTGCCACCAATTTCAGAAATTGATGATATTAGTTTTTATATTAAAGCTCTGGAAAGCTCTAATACTATTTCTGCAAAAGCTCTGCTTTCAATCTGTAATATAATAGAAATGGCAAATGAATTAATTAATTATTTTACAGTATTTAAAGATACTGAAGAATATTTTGTTATTAATAATTATTTTTTACTTCTATATACTAACCATTCTATTATTGATAAAATAAAAAAATCGATAATTGATGAAAATACTATTGCAGACAATGCTTCAAATACTTTATCAAATATCAGGAAAAAAGAACATAAATTAGAGCAAGATATAAAATCAAAATTAAATACTATGTTACATTCATCAACATATTCAAAATACATGCAAGAAAATGTTGTTACAATTAGAAATAATAGATATGTAATTCCTATAAAACAAGAATATCGTTCTTTTGTTAAGGGATTTGTACATGATATATCTCAAAGTGGTTCTACAGTTTTTATTGAACCACTATCTGTTTTTGAACTAAATAATGAATTGAATAATTTAAAAATTGAAGAAACTGCTGAGATTGAAAAAATTTTAAAAGATTTAAGTTCAATGCTTTTCCCATATACAGAAGAGATTAAACAAGATGTAGAAACTATTGGGATAATTGACTTTATATTTGCAAAAGCAAAATATTCAAATTCAATAAATGCAGTTACTCCTATTATTAATGATAATAAATTTGTAAATTTAATAAATGCTCGACACCCATTAATAGATGAAAAAAAGGTTGTTCCAACAAGTATAAGCATCGGAAAAGATTTTAATCTACTTATAATAACTGGCCCAAATACTGGTGGTAAAACAGTATGTTTAAAAACTATTGGTTTGCTTGAATTAATGGCTTGTTCTGGTCTAAATATTCCTGCAAATGAAGGCTCAAGTATTTATATATTTGATAATGTTTTTGCAGATATTGGAGATGATCAAAGCATTTCTGATTCTTTAAGTACATTTTCTAGTCATATGTTAAATATATCAAAAATATTAGATACTGCAACTTCTGAATCACTTGTATTAGTTGATGAATTAGGTTCAGGTACAGACCCTATTGAGCGGAGCAAATCTTGCAATTAGCATTTTAGAATATTTTAAAGAAAATACTATTTTAACTGTTGCAACAACTCATTATCAAGAATTAAAACGTTATGCAATGGTTAATGAAAATATACAAAATGCAAGTGTTGAATTTGATATTGAAAACTTAAAACCAACATATAAATTATTATTAGGAATTCCCGGTAAAAGCAATGCATTTGCTATTAGCGAAAGGTTAGGAATAAATAAAAAAATTATAAATAGAGCAAAAACTCTTATGGATAAAAATGATGTAGAATTTGAAGAATTACTTAAACAAATCTATGATGATAAAATCAGCATAGAAAAAACAAAACTAGATATTGAAAAAAACTTAAATCAAGTTGAATTATTACGAAAAAATTTAGAGAGAGATGATTCAAAACTAAAACAACAAGAACGTGACATTATAGATAAAGCCAAAACTGAGGCACGAGATATCTTATTAGATGCTAAAGATGAAGCCACAAAAATAATCAATGAAATGAGACAAATTGAAAATGAATCTGAAAATATTGATAAACTTAATGATTTGAGAAACACTTTAAATACATCAATAAAAAACAAATCAATAAAAGAAAAAGTTGAAAATGTTGCAATAAATCCAATATCTATTGATTTAATAAAATCAGGTCAAAAAGTATATATAACAAATTTAAAGCAAAATGGAATTATTGTATCAAATATAAATAAATCTGGAGAAGTTCAAGTTCAAATCGGAACAATAAAAACAAAAGTAAATATAAACTATCTTGAATTACCGAGAAATATAAAAAATGATTTAACAAAAACAGAAGTGAAATCTAATCCAAGAGTATCAAAAACTAAAACAGCTAATTCTGAAATAAATCTAATTGGCTTAACTGTTGATGAAGCACTTCCTTTAGTTGATAAATTCATTGATGATTGCTTCCTAGCAAAACTTCAAACAGCAAGAATAGTACATGGTAAAGGAACAGGAAAATTAAGACAAGCAATACAATCACATTTAAAAAACAACAAACGCATAAAATCCTATCGAACCGGCACCTATGGCGAGGGTGAAATGGGAGTAACAATCATTGAATTAAAATAGTTGTCAAAGGGGACGGACCTTTTTGACAACTTTTTCATTATTTTTACAACAAGCTATTTTCCCATGGAAAATTTATTTTGCTATCAATCTCTTTAACATAAAAATCCGGAATAAACTCAGTCTTTTTCATAATAAATAGACACGCAGTTTTTACATCATATCCTTGATTACTGTAATATTCATATGCCCATTTTATGCTCTTTCCGCTTTCAAGCATATCCTCTACAAGTAAAATTTTCTTACATTCTATAGGAATTGAAGGTTTAGAATATGTAATTAATTTTGTTCTTGTTTCATCTTCATATTTAATTCCAATACTTCCAATATTTTTTGTATGTAACAAATCAGACAAATATCTTGTAGGTACCCAACCACCTCTAGCTAGAGCTATTATAATATCTGGTTTAAATCCATTGTTATTAATTAATTTGCCTAGTTTTTTAATATTTTTATTAAATTCTTCCCATTCCATTATACTTAATCTCCTTAATTGCAAAGAAGTTGTCAAAAAGGTCCGTCCCTATTGACAACTATTTACAACCTGTTCCCCTGTTACCATATTTTTTATTGTATATGTTCCAGAATTTACTTCATCATCTCCAATTACAATTGTATATGGTATTTGAAGCTTGTCAGCATATTTAAATTGTGCTTTTATTTTTTTGTCTTCATAATAAATTTGAACACTTTTTCCTTCATTTCTAAATTTATCTGCAACTTTTGCAACATATTCAAAATTATCTGTCATTGAAATTATTAAAATATCTGCTATTGATTTCTTTTTTGCTTCAATTAGTTTTATTTCATTTAATTGATAGAATAATCTTGTTAAACCTATTGATATTCCAACTCCTGGAAGTTTCTTATCTGTGTAATACTCTGCTAAATTTTCATATCTACCACCAGAACAGATACTTCCTAAAGATTTATACTCATCTAAAAATGTTTCATATACTGTTCCTGTATAATAATCCAAACCTCTTGCAATTGTTAAATCAATTTTGAAATTTTCTTCTGGAACATTGAAATATCTAATATATTTAACTACTTCTTTCAATTCTTGTAATCCTTTAGTAAAAATTTCATTTGTAATGTTTAATTCTTCAAGCTTTGATAGTTTATCATTAGTTGTACCATCAATTTCGATAAAATTAATTATACTTTCAGTATTCTCTTTTTCAACGCCTATTTTTTCAAGCTCTTTAATTACTTCTTCTTTTCCAATTTTTTCAATCTTATCAATTATTCGTAAAATTTCTCCTGCATTTTCTTTTTGCCCTAAACTTTCAAATAAACCATTTAATATTTTCCTATTATTTATGCAAATTGTAAATTTTCCAAAATCTAATTCACTAAATGTATTATAAATTACATTTGTAAGCTCAGCATCATTAATTATAGAAAGCTCTCCATCTCCAATAATATCGATATCACATTGATAGAATTCTCTGTATCTACCTCTCTGAGCTCTTTCTCCCCTATATACTTTTCCAATTTGATATCTCCTAAATGGGAAGCATAATTCTCCATAATTTTTTGCAACATATTTTGCAAGTGGCACTGTTAAGTCAAATCTTAAACTTAAATCATTATCCCCTTTTGTAAATCTATAAATTTGCTTTTCAGTCTCTCCCCCTGCTTTTGCAAGTAATACATTTGAATCCTCTATAATTGGAGTGTCTAATGGCAAAAATCCAAATTTTTCATAATTGTTTTTTATTGTATCTTTAATTTGATTAAATAGTATTTGTTCTTGTGGTAACAATTCCATAAATCCCGGAAGTGTACGTGGTTCAGTTTTATTCATAAATATCCCTCATTTCATAAAATAATTCATAAATTTTGGTCCGCGTCAGCATTTCGTTTTTTAAAATCCGTATGGTGGGTATCCCTTAAGGGGGTACCATAGGATTTTAAAAAATGATGTGCGGTTAAACAGGACCAAAATTTTTCCTTAAGTATCAAAGAAGTATGTTGCCTCTAAATCTGCCTCATAAGTTAATAATGCAATTGGATATTTTGTATATGCAATACCAATTGTATTATATAATTCTTTTGGTTCAGTGTGTCCCATATGCCAGCGAATTGCATATTTTTCTTCGGGTGTTAATTTAATGTATTCTGTAATCATCATTACAGATTTTTCACCATGTCCATATGGAATAGTATCATCGACTGTATAATATGGTACTTTTTCCCATACTCCTAAAGCATTTTTTGCATTTCTGTAATCTATTTTATAATAATTTGCTTTGCACAAATCATGAAG
>CAMZHI010000032.1 GCA_947306755.1 uncultured Clostridia bacterium
GATGTATGTTTTAATTCAAATGTTTCTGATTCTCCTATAAACATGACTGTATGTTCTCCAACTATGTTTCCACCACGAATTGAAGTAATTCCAATTTCTTTTTTATCTCTTTTTTCATGTTTATCGTGTCTATTATATTCATATTTATAATCTCCACCAAGTGCCTCATTAATTGTATTTGCAAGCATTTGTGCAGTACCACTTGGTGCATCTATTTTTCTATTATGATGTGTTTCTATTATTTCTATATCTGTGTCTTTAAACTTTGGTGCTATTTGTTTTACTAAATGTTGAAACATATTAATTGAAAATGACATATTTGATGATTTAAAAATAGGTATATAATTTGAATATTCTGCTATCTTCTTTTCTTCTTCTCCTGTAAAACCTGTAGTTGCTATAACAATTGGAACTTGATTTTGTTTTGCATATTCTAGAACTCCAAATGTTGCTACAGGAACTGAAAAATCTATTATAACACTTGGTTTTTCTGGTATTTGACTTAAATCTGTATATACAGGATATGTAAGCATCCCTGTATCTACTTTATCTGTACCACATTTTAGTATAATATTTGGATCTTTGTCTACTAAATCTGCAACAACACTTCCCATTTTTCCATTGCATCCATTAACCATAACTTCTAACATATTTTACTTTATTCCTTTCCATTTATTACTATTCATTTTTAAATTAGATTTATAACGTAGCAACAGCGGCATTGTATATCTTTTTTCGTGCTTTAGTCGAGAAAAAAGCATATACAATGCACAGCAATGTTGCGGATTTAAAAAAATAAATTTATGTTTCTATTAGTTTTGATATTGCTCCATAAAGTTTTTTAATTTTCAACTCTTTTCCAATAAATGCTTCAGCAACTGCAAAATATTTATCAACTAAAGTAATTATATAAGTTTCTTTATATTTTGGAAATGCTGGAGTTACAGGCCACATATGATTTTTTATAATATCTTGTTCTCTATAATTTAGTTTTGTAATTGACATAGCTTGTTTTAGAGCTTCTTTAGGATGTGTAAATGCGTGCAATCCTTGTCTTCCATTTTCACGTTTTCTCCAATCATATAAAAACAAATCATGTAATAAACCTGCTCTTGCTGCTGAAATATAATCTAATTTATGTTTTTTACATATTAAATATGTATTATATGAAACAAATAAACAATGGTCAAAACAACTTGTGTTATGGTGTTGTCTAAATTGTTTCATTTTTAAAACTTTATCTTGTTTTAATAATTCTGAAATTATTTCAATATATTCTTTATCTTGAAGTATTTCTTCTATATCTGTAATCACTTTGTTCTCCTTTTTTCTTTTATATCTGATTTAGAAATGTAACATCATATTTAATATTACAAACTCATTCAGCTATAATGTATATACCTATAATTATAACACTTTTATCATTTATTTCAAGTTATTTATCTCAATTTCAAGTTTTTTCCTATTTTCCTCACTTAGTTTTATTAGAGGTAATCTTGGTTCTCCAAAATTGTATCCTAAAATATTTAGGGCTTCTTTAACAGGAATTGGATTTACTTCAGAAAATAAAGCATTAATTAGAGGTATAGCATCTATTTGCATTTTTCCTGCAATTTCTGTTTCCTTATTAAAGAAATTATAACACATATCATGTGTATATTTTGGTCTAACATTTGAAAGAACTGAAATTACACCAATTCCACCTAATGATAAAATAGGAATTATTTGATCATCATTTCCTGAATAAATATTTAAATTATCTCTACATAAATTAGCAATTTTAGCGACATGTGATAAATCTCCACTTGCTTCTTTAATTGCAACTATATTATCTATTTTAGATAATTCTAATGCTGTTTCTGGTTTAATATTTACTCCAGTTCTACCTGGTACATTATATAGAATAATTGGTAATGTTGTATTTTTAGCAATTTCTGTATAATGTATTATAAGCCCTTGTTGAGTTGTTTTATTATAATATGGTGTAACAGCTAAAACACCATCAACTCCTAATTGTTCAACTTTTTTGTTCATCTCTATAACAGCTTTCGTATTGTTTGAACCTGTTCCTGCAATTATTGGAACTCTTCCATTTGATATCTTAACTGCACATTCTATAGTTTGTAATCTTTCTTGTTCTGTCATAGTTGCAGCTTCTCCTGTTGTCCCACATACTATAATGCTATCTACTTCATTTTGAATCTGATCTTCTACGAGTTTTGCAAATTCAACTAAATTTACACCTTGTTCATTAAAAGGTGTTGCAATTGCTGTTCCACAGCCTTTAAATATAATTTTTTTCATAGAGTTTTACTCTCCTTTTTATTAATTTATTAATACTAATTATATTTATAAAATGTATTAAAAATGAATAATTATATATTCGCTTTTAATATATCATATATATGTTGAATTTTCAAGTAGGGGCGATTTTAATCGCCCGCCTAAAATTTATCATTTCATGTATTATTGGTGATTTTAATCGCCCGCCTAAAATTTATCATTTCATGTATTATTGGCGATTTTAATCGCCCGCCTATAATTTATCATTTCATGTATTATTGGCGATTTTAATCGCCCGCCTAAAATTTATCATTTAAATATTACGGGCGATTAAAATCGCCCCTACATTTTTTTAATTCCTGTATCTACATCTCACACACTCAAATTTATCCCCCTCGCAACAATACTTGCCATATTTTTTATTAATTCATCTATTTCTTTTGGAGTTACTATCATATTATAATCATATGGGTTTAAAGCTTCTTTTATTTCTTCATAATTGTCTTGTTCTTTTAAATTGTTTAAATACTCATTTGATTTTGCTTCTTCTTGAAGTTTTTCTATAAATAAATCTAAGCAATCATTTACTAAAACTGCACTTTCTACAACTGTTGGTATTCCAATTGCTATTACTGGTATTCCTAAAGTCTTTTTTGATAATTCTTTTCTTGTGTTTCCAACACCTGCTCCTGGAACAATTCCTGTATCTGAAAGCTGTATTGTACTACTTATTCTTTCAATACTTCTAGAAGCTAGAGCATCTATAACTATCAACATTTTAGGCTTAATTTTATCTATTACACCTTCTAAAACTTCCAAAGTTTCAATTCCAGTTGTTCCTAAAACACCTGGAGATATTGCACTTACTGGTCTTGCATTTTCATCAATATATTGTGGCATATATTTTATTATATGTCTGGTTATATCAATATCACTTACAACCTTTGGTCCAAGCGAATCAGGTGTTACATGTAAATTTCCTAACCCTGCAACTAATATGTCATCTTTATAATCAATATGTTTATTAATAATTAACTTTAATTCATTTGACAATATTTCAGCAAATTTTTGAATTTCTTCTTCATCTGCAATTTTTAGATTTTTTATATCTATAGTTATATAGTCTCCTATTGGCTTACCTATTGCTTGCTCACCATTTGAATTTGTTATTTTTACCTTTGATACTTTTATATTTTCATCTATTACCTTTTCCTCTGCATCTATTCCATCAATCTCATCTAAATTATTACTCTTTTTGAAAATATCTCTTCTTTCCAAAGCTAAATCAGTTCTAAAATTAATCTTATTAAACATAATAAAAAACCTCCCTTTAAGAATATTATCTCTTTGGAAGGTATTTTTATTCTTTTTTTATAGACCTATATATAATATGTTTGAAAAAGAATTAAATTTTGGCAAGGAAAATTATATTAAAAAGGCAAGGGCGCATACTTTGTGTATGTAACCGCGTTTTTAATATAATTTGACACAGCCAAAATTGTAATTATTTTTCAAACTAGTGTCTGAAGTGTCTCATTTTAGTAAATAACATAGCAATACCATATTCATTACATTTATCAATTGAATCTTGATCTTTTATTGAACCACCTGGTTGAATTATTGCTGTAATTCCAGCTTTGTGAGCTTCTTCTACACAATCACTAAATGGGAAGAATGCATCTGATGCAAAAACTGCGCCTTTTGTGATACCTTTTTCAATAAGTTCTTCTCCATGTTCAACTGCTTGTTTTGTAGCCCAAATTCTATTAACTTGCCCAGGTCCTATTCCAATAGATTGTTTATCTTTTCCAAGTGCTATTCCGTTTGATTTAACATATTTTACTATTTTCCAAGTAAACATTAAATCTTCTAGTTCTTTTTCAGTAGGTTTTCTATTTGTTACAACTTCATATTCATCTAATAATTTTGAATCTATAGTTTGAACTATTACCCCACCATTTATTTTCTTAACATCTAAAGCATTTTCATTTTGTTTTTTAGAAATGTTTTCTAATTCAAGAACTCTAACATTCTTCTTAGTTTTTAAAATCTCTAATGCTTTTGGCTCATAAGATGGTGCAACAATAACCTCTAAGAATATCTTGCTCATTTCTTCAGCTATTGGTTCTGTTATTTCTCTATTAGAAACAACTATTCCACCAAAAATTGATGTTTTATCAGCATTAAATGCCTTTTTCCATGCATTGTAAATATTTTCATCACTTCCTACACCACATGGATTTCCATGTTTACATGCAACAACTGTTGGCTCTTCAAATTCTTTTAATAATTCTAAAGCTCCATTTGTATCATTTATGTTATTAAATGATAATTCTTTTCCATTTAATTGTTTTGCAGTTGTAAGTGAACCTTCACATTTTCCAATTTCTTTATATAATGCTGCTTTTTGATGTGGATTTTCTCCATATCTCATATCTTGTACTTTTTCATATGTTAAAGTTAATTTTTCAGGTAATTCATAATCATTTCTTTGTTCTTTTATGTATGAAGCAATCATAGCATCATAGTTTGCTGTATGTTCAAATACTTTTTGCATTAATCTAAATTTTGTATCTTTTGATACTTTTCCATTTTCTTCTAATTCTTTTAAAACAACTTCATAATCTTCTGGATTTGTTATTACTGCAACATCTTGATAATTTTTTGCAGCAGAGCGAAGCATTGTAGGACCACCAATATCAATATTTTCAATACATTCTTCTCTTGTTACTCCATCTTTTAATATTGTTTGTTTAAATGGATATAAGTTTACAACAACAAAATCTATTGTATCTATTCCTAATTCTTTTAATTGGTCCATATGTTCTTTTTTATCTCTTATTGCTAAAATTCCTGCATGTACTTTTGGATGAAGTGTTTTTACTCTTCCATCTAAACATTCTGGAAAACCTGTTAGTTCAGATATTTCTTTAACATTTACTCCTTCTTCTTTTAGTTTTTTAAATGTTCCACCAGTAGATATTATTTCTACTCCATTTTTTTCTAGTCCTTTTGCAAAATCTACTATTCCTGTTTTATCAGATACACTGATTAATGCTTTCATTTTGAACCTCCTCTTTTTTATATAACTTAAAACTAAAATTAATAACTTTATTTTCTACTTCCAACTTGGGAAATCACTTCTCTTGAAAATTGATTTGCTTTATCAAATGTATGGTTAATAAAGTCTTCATCAACCATATCTGAATATGCATATTCTCTAATAAAGATAGAATAAAATGCAT
Organism: uncultured Clostridia bacterium; assembly: GCA_947306755.1. GTDB lineage: Bacteria > Bacillota > Clostridia > TANB77 > CAG-508 > CAG-269. The sequence continues at coordinate 5,529 of CAMZHI010000032.1, forward strand.
CTCCAGCACCAGAAGTGTCAACTGCATCAACAATAATCTTTGGAACTTTATCTATAATACTAATTTCTCCATTTTTCCTGTATATAAATCTTGCCCCTTTTTTACCTTTGGTAATAATCATTAAGTCTAAATTCAATAGATTAAAAAATTCTATTTCATCTTTTATTTTAAGTTTGTTAAATAGATAATCGCAAATATTACAATTTAATTGCATAAGCTTTGCTGTTTTAAAAAAATTTAATAAATACTGATTTGTATAATATTCTATAAATTCATCATCTCCAACATCCAAGCATACCTTTTTGTTTTTAATTCTATTTATAAAATCAAAGTTAATACTCTCAAATTTATCTAAAATAATATATATATCTTTATCATTAAAATCTTTTGGAATATATAATGGCAAATTATCAGAAAAATGCATTGTATTTTTATTTGTTATAGGAGAATACCATGTATGAAATACATCATTATCCCCAATAGCTTCGTTTTCAGGCATAATAATATTCATTATGGCTGTTGCTATATTATTATCTATTAAAACATTATCTGTGTTTACACCTGCTTTTTTCAAAGATTCTATTGCAATTTTCCCTTCTTCATCATTTCCAGCTGTTCCAAATGCATAGCACTTTTCTCCTAATAAACTTAAGTTGTATAGATTATTCCAATTGCATCCTCCACCATCTTGCTTTATCAGTTTAAAATTTGAATCATAAATCTTATCTAAAATTATATCAGCATGAGATACAAATATTTTTTCTTTCATAACTAATCCTTTCTATTTTGATAAATATAGTATATTGCAAATTTTATAAAAAGTCAATATGTTTTTTATTGACATAATTAGTTGCATGTGCTATAATTTTTATATTAATGTTTTATAGATAGGAGAATTATAAAATGCGACAGTTACGCCCACCTAAAAGACCAATAGAAGTTTTAAAATATGTTAATCCAGAACATAGGAAGATTTTACAAAGCCAATCCAGTCCTTTTAATATATCATTACCAAGCGATCTAGAATATGCAAAAGAAATAGCTAGACAGCTTTTAGAAGCTGTCAAAGAACAAAATGGTGCTGCAGGTTTCTCTGCTCCTCAATTAGGATGTTTAAAACAAATTATTGCAATAAAAGTATTTGAAAATAGAGATACTCAATTGGTATTACTTAATCCTAAAGTTTTACATCGTCAAGGTAAATCAAAAGAAGAAGAGGGTTGTTTTTCTATTGACTATGAAAATCATTATTATTGGACCTTTAAAGATAGGCCTTTTAGAATAATAATTCAAGCTTACGATTTAGAGGGAAATCTATTAATGATTCCTCTTTCAGTTGCTGATTCAATGATATTTATTCATGAATATGAGCATTTGTATCATGAATTGATTATCCAAAACTTAGCAGAAAAAATTGATATTATTAGAGCTGAAAACGGAAAAACTGGTATAGTTTTTGAAAATCCAAATTTATCTCCAGAAGAACAACAAAGTGTGATTGTTGAGTTTTCGACTGAAGAAGATAAATATTTATGGAAAAAAGATCATCCTGAACGAAAACGTGAAATTAAAGATACTGGAATGGAATGTTCTAAAAATTATATCATATTTTCGGATAAGGACGGAACTCTTGATTTGGATAGCCAAGAAGGTTGTGAACAATTAAAACAAGCCATTTTAAAAATTGAAAATGAAGATAATGGGTTGTTTGTTATTACAACAGCAAGACCAGCTGGAGAAATTGTTGCAATTTTAAATGATAAAAAAATTCCAGTTCCTACTTATATAATTGGAGATAATGGGTTTATATTCAATACACTTGAAAATAGATATCTGACTACAGAGAGATTACCTAAAAATAGTATACAAGATTTAGTGAATGTTCTAATAGAAAGTAATTATGCAACAAAAGATACTATCGAATTTAGTACTGGAGATGTTGTATACTTGCAAGACTGTGAATACACAAAAAATGCTAAAGCATATGAAAAAGAACTAGGCACAAGAATTTTTTCTGAAAATATATTAGATTGTTTAAATTCATCTCAAAAAGATTTACTAAGTATCTCTTTTAGAGTTTCTTCTATTGAGGCAGTAAAAACTATTAAAAAATATATATCAGAAAACACACCAGAAGTTCAATTAAATTATCAATCTTTAGATGATGGTAATTATTCTATTGATTTAACTCCAGCAGGTATTGATAAAGCATATGCTGTTTTGAAACTTTCTCAATTAACAATCAATGGTAATGAATCAAGAAACGATATTAGAGGACATTTTTCGGTTATTGGTGATGGTACAAATGATATATCAATGTTAACAATGGCATATGCATTTGGAGCCCAAGCTGTTATTGCTGACATAAATTCAGAAGAGAGCCAAGAAGTGTCTCAAGCTTTAGAAAAAACTATAGCTCCTTATTCTGAACTCCATACAACAGGAGAAATTACTAAATTAGATGGCTATGCAAATAAATCTTTACTTGAAATTGCTAAATCACTTAACTCACATACTTCAGAATTAGCTGATTTAGCTATGAAACGAGCAATTAGAGATAGTGTGTTACATAATGGTGTTGTTCCAAAAATGTCAGATAAAACTCTAGAAACTACTGTAGGAGTGCAAGAATGAAAGATTTATATAATTTAGATTCTAAAGCTTACAAAGAGGTATATACTATTATTAAAATGTTAGATGAATCCAAACAAAATCTAATTCCCACAGAAATAGTAAACTATATTGTATCTCATATGGATTCTAGTCATACAATTTCAAATGATGATATAAAAAAAAATAATTTACTAAGTGATACTAATCTTCTATTAGCTGCATTATTCAAATCATTTATAGCTAATGATGAAGAAAAAAGGATAATTAATGCTAAAGAACGCTCTATTGAACTAAAAAAGCAGAAAGAAGCATTAAGAAAATATAATCCAAATAATCTTTTTAAAAAATAATTATCTAATCTTAATTAAAAAATATAACTGTAATGGTGCATTGGTGTCATTACAGTTTTTATATTTCATTATTATATTGATTTCTTATAGATAAAAATTCTATGTTAATAATTATCTCTATTTTTTATTATTTACTTTCTTCCTCTCTTCTCACTTCCAACATCCCACCTTCTCCATCTCACCTCCTACCTCATACATTTTTCGATAACTTATTGCATTTTTCGAAAAATAATAATATAATACCTTTAAATTAAATAGTGGAGGTTTTAAATGGAAAAATTTGATATTTCAATTATTATGGGTAGTGATTCAGATTTACCTGTTGTTAAAGATTGTGCTAAATTTTTAGATGAGATGGGAATTTCATATGAAATGAAAATTTTATCTGTTCACAGAACACCAGAAAAAGCTATGGAATATGCTAAAACATTAAAAGAAAATGGATGTAAAATAATTATTGCTGCAGCTGGTGGAGCAGCACATCTTCCAGGAGTATTTGCAGCACTTGTTCCAACAATTCCTGTAATCGGTATTCCGATACATACTAAAACTTTAAGTGGTGTAGATTCACTATATTCTATAGTTCAAATGCCATCTGGAATTCCTGTTGCAACTGTTGCAATAAATGGTGCAAAAAATGCAGCAATACTTGCAACTTCTATGCTTGCTATTTCAGATGAAAACTTGAAAAATAAATTACTTGATTTTAAAAATTCTTTAAAAGATACTGTAACAAAAAAAGATGAAAAATTGCAAGATATTGGATATAAGACATATTTAGAGAGTATGTAACTATAAATGATGTAAGAGGTAGGAGGTTGGAAGTCGGATGTGAGAAGTGAGAGATGTAAAATCTCACATCCCACATCTCACCTCCAATAAAGAAAGGATTGAATTTAGAATGAAAAAAATTAGTAGTGGTAAAGTACGTGAAATTTATGAAGTAGATCAAAAAAGTCTTTTAATTGTTGTTTCAGACAGAATTTCCGCATTTGATGTTATACTTCCAAATGAAGTTCCTGATAAAGGAAAAATATTGAATATGATATCAGAATTTTGGTTTGATTATACAAAAGATATTATTAAAAATCATGTTATTTCAACAAAGATATCTGATTTTCCTATTGAATGTCAAAATGACCAATATGAAAATAGAAGTATGTTAGTAAAAAAATTAAAAATGGTTCCTATTGAATGTATAGTTAGAGGGTATATCACAGGTTCTGGATGGAAAAGCTATAAGGAAAATGGCACAGTTTGTGGAATAAAATTACCAGAAGGTTTGCAAGAATCTCAAAAATTAGATGAACCTATTTTTACTCCTTCAACAAAAGCAGCTGAGGGACATGATGAAAATATTAGTTTTGAAAAAACATGTGAAATAATCGGAACTGATTTAGCTCAAAAGATTAAAAATGCTTCAATTGAAATATATAAAAAATGTGCTGAATATGCGCTATCTAGAGGAATTATAATTGCTGATACTAAATTTGAATTTGGTTTAGATGAAGATGGAAATCTTGTTTTAGGAGATGAAGTTTTAACACCTGATTCTAGTAGATTTTGGCCATTAGATGAATATACTGTTGGTAAATCTCAAAAAAGCTTTGACAAACAATATTTAAGAGATTGGTTAAAAGCGAATTCGTGGGATGCAAACAATCCTACTCCAATTCCAGCAGATGTAATTGAAGTTACTAGAAGTAAATATATTGAAGCATATGAAAGGCTTACTGGTAAAAAGTTTTAAAAATGAGTGCATAAATGCACTCATTTTTAAAACTTAATCTTTTCAAACACATCTTTATCAAGCGTCTTAGGCACTTCTATTGGGTACTCACCTGTAAAACATCCAAAACAGAAATCTTCCATTTGGCTTCTTTTTGCAATTTCTTTAAGATTCTCTAAATCTAAATATTCAAGTGAATCTACGCCTATGTCTTGTCTAATTTCTTCTTTTGTTTTAATATTTGCAATTAATTTATCTTTTTTATCAATATCTGTTCCAAAATAACATACATCAATAAACATTGGAGATGCAATTCTCAAGTGTATTTCTTTTGCTCCAAATTCTCTTAATCTCTTTATTGTCCTTTTTATTGTGTTTCCCCTAACAATTGAATCATCAATTAAAACAATTCTTTTTCCTTCAACATTTTGTTTTATTGGGTTTAGCTTTAATGCAACCGCTTTTTGTCTCTTTTCTTGGTTGTTTAATATAAAACTTCTACCTATATATTTGTTTTTAATAAATGCCATTCCATAAGGAATTCCTGATTCTAGTGCATACCCTAAAGCTGCATCTAACCCGGAATCTGGAACCCCTGCAACAATATCTGCTTCAACAGGTGCTTGTTTTGCTAAATATTTACCTGTTTGTTTTCTAAACTCATGTACACTCATTCCATCAACTATAGAATCTGGTCTTGAAAAATAAATATATTCAAAAATACAAAGTCCTTTCTTTTCATTTGTCATATATTCACAAGATTCTATTTTATTATTATATATAGATACTATTTCTCCAGGTTTAATATCTCTAACAAATTCAGCTCCAACAATATTTAGAGCACAACTTTCTGATGAAAAATAATAATCGTCTCCCATTTTTCCAAGAGTTAATGGTCTAAATCCTTGTGGATCTCTAACTGCTATTAATTTTTGAGATGTCATAATTATTATTGAATAAGCACCTTTTATTCTTTTCATCATATTCTTAACTGCATCCTCTATATTGTCTGTTTTTAATCTTTCTTGTACTAAAATATAGCATATAATCTCTGTATCATTTGTTGTTGAAAAAATTGCTCCATTTTCTTCAAGCTCTCTTTTCAATTCAACAGCATTTGTAAGATTTCCGTTATGTACAACTGCTAAATTTCCTTTTTTATGCCTTACAGCAATCGGTTGAGCATTTATTTTTCTATCTGAACCTGTTGTTGAATATCTAACATGGCCTATACCCATTTTTCCTGATGGTAGTTTATCTTCTATCAGTTTTTCTGTAAACACTTCTGAAACTAAGCCTTTATCTTTATAACAAGTTATTAATCCTTCATCATTTATTGCTATACCACAGCTTTCTTCCCCTCTATGTTGTAATGTTTGTAATCCAGCAGCTATAGTATAAGCTATTTTTTTCTTTGGTTCAGCACTATAAATACCATATACTCCACATTCTTCTTTTAATTCTTCTAACATCTGTTTACTCCAATCTTAATGAACATATATTGTTCCAATATCTTTTCTATAATCCAAGTTCTCACTTATATTTCCTTTGATTGCATTATATACTTTTTTCTTAGCATCTTCTAAAGTATTGTCTATTGCAATTACTGCAACAAGTCTTGAAGTACCAACAGAAGTATATTTATTATTATCTATTTGTTTTGAACTTGCAAAATAAACTTTTGCACCTTTATTTTCTATTTCCTCTTTGTTTAATGTATATTCTAAGTTTGTTTTTGGTCCAAATAAAGCATAATTTGGGCTTACCATATATATCAAACAAGATGCTTTTTTCTTAAATTTACAATTTTCTGTATTTAAGTTTTTGTTAAAAATATTTTCCATTACTTCTGCAAAAGGTGTCTCTAACATATTTAGTACATTCATTGCTTCAGGGTCCCCAAATCTAGCATTAAATTCGATAAACTTTATACCTTTAGATGTTTTGAAAAATCCACCATAAATAACACCATTAAATTCAAAAGAATCTTTATTTAAATAATTAATAACATCTTTTATTAATTTTGAGCATTTATCAACATCTTCTTGTTCTAAAAATGGTAATAATCCATTTTCAAAACTCAAACATCCCATTCCACCTGTTCCAGGTCCTTTATCTTCATCATATCTATATGGATAATCAAATGTAATTGGTGTTGTAACAATGTTTTCTCCATCTGTTAGAGCCATAACAGTAAACTCTCTGCCTTCAACCTTATCTTGTATAATAACTTTTCCACTTTCTTGTAATAATCCTTTTGCATAATTAAATCCTTCATCTTTTCCAATAAAATGAATTCCACCAACTTTAACACCTTTTCCACCTGTTAACCCCTCAGGTTTTACAACAAAAGAATCATCTTCATATGTATCTATTACTTGTTTTAATTCTTCTTCATCTTTAATCTGATAGTTTTTAATAACCATCTCAGGCGCTATTTCACTAACTATATCTAAAGCATAAGTTTTACTCCATTCAATTTTAGCACCTTTTGATGTTGGTCCAAAAGTCTTTAATCCTAAGCTTTTTGCTAAATCGATTAATCCATCTTGTAATAAATTGTCACTACTAATTAAGCATGTATCAATTTGTTCTTTTTTAATAAATTCCTCAACGAAATTCTTATCAAATGGATCTCCTATTAAAAGTTTGCCATTTGAAGTTTTTACATAATTTGAAATTGATGGATTTTCATAAGGCATTATTGAATATAACTCATATCCTTGACTTATTGCTTCTGCAAGTACAGCTTCTCTTCCACCATTTCCAAGTAATAGACATTTTTTCATACATCTTTCTCCTTTTTTAAAATTTAATAAAAATAATTCTTTTTATCTACCATTTTCTTTTTCTTTTTCATAAAACTCTTCTATTAAGCCTTTAATACTATGAAGTATATTTTTAATTTCAGAATATGGTTTTTTATAGCAAGTTTTTAAACTTGCTTCTAAATCAGTGCTTCTGACATAGATTTCTTCATAGTCTTTTTTATCTTTTCCATTAAGTTTTACCTTTATTCTTTTCCTACATGCATTTAACTCATCTCTATATCCTGATAATAACGATCTTAATGCACTGTCATTTTTCAAATTTTTCTCTACAATGCTAGTTGCTTTATCAAATTCTTTTAGCGAACAATAACACTTTATTAGTTGTCCCTGTATATAATAATTATCTTTGAAGTTATTTCCAACTGATAATGCTAAACCAAAAGAACGACGTTTAATAAGTATAGTTATATATTGACTTTGAATTACTGGCACATCCGGATATTTCATACAAAGTATCGTAGCTTCTTCATAATTGCCGTTCAAGATTAAGTCTTTGATTTCTTTAGATGTTTCCTTTATTTCATCAAAATACTCTAATGATTCAATTGGTATTCCTAATTTTTTTGAACATTCTTCTAATGATAAACCAGTTTTTTTCATTTGAAAGTATTTTTCCATTACATTCAAAATAATATTATGTTTAGTCATATTCTTCCTCTTTTTTCAACATAGGCTTTATAGTTATATTCTACTATAAATAAAAATATAATTCAATAAACAGCATTGAATTTTTATTAATATTTCAATAATAGATTTAAAATGAAAAAAAATATATTAACTTTTTTCTCACTTCTCACCTCTTATAATACTCTAACGCCCTATCTGCTAACTTCTGATATTTCAATTTTTTGTCCTTTATTTTTTCATCAAGTGGTGGTAAAATACCAAAATTTGCATTCATAGGTTGAAACTTGTCATTTGGTGTAGAAATATATTTTGAAAGTGCACCTATCATTGTAAATTCAGAAAATGCAATTTTTTTAGCTTTTTCATTTTGTTTTTCTGTTTTAAATCTTTCTATAGCATTTAAACTTGCAACTAATCCTGATGCAATTGATTCGACATATCCTTCTACTCCAGTTATTTGCCCTGCAAAATACATATTATTATTTGACTTAAAATTAAATGTTTCATCTAATAGCTTTGTAGAGTTTATGTATGTATTTCTATGCATCACCCCATATTTTATAAATTCAGCATTCTCTAAACCTGGAATCAAATTAAATACTCTTTTTTGCTCTCCAAATTTTAAATTTGTTTGAAATCCAACTATATTATATAATGTTGATTCTGTATTATCTTGTCTTAGCTGTACAACTGCATAAGGTCTCTTCCCTGTTCTTGGGTCATCAAATCCTACTGGCTTTAAAGGCCCAAACCTTAATGTATCTAGTCCTCTTTTTGCCATTATTTCGATGGGCATACATCCTTCAAATATTTCTCTTTTTTCAAAATCATGTAAAGTAACAACCTCTGCTTCAACTAACTCTCTTACAAATAATTCATACTCATCTTTATTCATTGGCAAATTAATATAACTTGCATCTTGCTCTTGTAATCTTTGTAGCCATTCCTCAATTGATTCATCTTTTTTCTTTTCTTGTTCATATCTATTGCCATAAAAAGCAATATTAAAATCTATGCTTTCTTTTGTTAAAATTGGAGCAGCCGCATCATAAAAAGCCAGATTTTTTTCTCCAGTTAATTCTATTATTTCTTTAGATAACTTTTCAGAAGTCAAAGGTCCTGTTGCTACAATTACTATTCCTTCTTTAGACAAATCATTTAAAGATATTTTATCTCCAATTTCTTCACTTATAACTTCAATCAATGAATTATTTTTAATTTCTTCTGTAACATTTTTTGAAAAAACTTCTCTATCTACTGCTAGTGCTTGTCCTGCAGGTACACTAGTATTATCCGCTACTTTGATTAAAAGTGAATCTAATTTTCTTAGCTCTTCTTTTAACAATCCACATGCATTTGTGAGTAGGTTAGATTTAAACGAATTTGAACACACAATTTCAGCTAAATCTTTATTAGAATGTGCTGGTGTATACTTATTAGGTTTCATCTCATATAATTTAACTTTTATTCCCTGTTTTGCAATTTGATATGCAGCTTCGCAACCAGCTAGCCCTCCACCTATTACTGTTATATAATCCTTCATTTTAATCTCTCTTCTTCATTTGGGGACGGTTCTATTTTGAAAATTCAATGAAAAGAACTAATCCTGTTTAACCGCACATCATTTTTTAAATCCTATGGTACCCCCTTTAGGGATACCCACCATACGGATTTTAAAAAACGAAGTGCTGACGCGGATTAGTTCTTTTTAATATAGCACTTTCAAAATAGAACCGTCCCCAAATATATTAATAATTTTCTGCTTTTATTTCAAAGAATGATCTTGGATGATTACATACTGGGCAAACTTCTGGAGCTGATGTTCCAACTACAATATGTCCACAATTTCTACATTTCCATATTTTTACAGAACCTGCTTCAAAGACCTTTCCTTCTTCAACATTTTCTAAAAGTTTTCTATATCTCTCTTCATGTTCTTTTTCTATCTTTCCAACAGCTTCAAAAAGATATGCTAATCTATCAAATCCTTCTTCTTTAGCAGTTTTAGCAAATTCTGCATACATGTCTGTCCATTCATAATTTTCTCCATCTGCAGCAGCTTTTAAATTTTCAGCAGTTGTACCGATTCCAGATAATTCTTTAAACCATATTTTTGCATGCTCTTTTTCATTTAGAGCTGTTTCTTCAAAAATTGCAGCAATTTGTTCATATCCTTCTTTTTTAGCTTGACTTGCAAAATAAGTATATTTATTTCTTGCTTGAGATTCTCCAGCAAATGCTGTCCATAAGTTTGCTTCTGTTTTAGATCCTTTAAGTTCCATAATTAATCAATCCTTTCTTTTTAGTGCTATGCACTATTTTATTATTGTTGTCATTATATCATATCTTGCGATTTTTTCAATATTTTTATTCATTTTTCTTGACATATTTTTTATATTTCTATAAAATTTCTTTAAAAGAATTATTAAACTATAAATCAAATATATTTAATATTAAAGTCTCCGTTCTCCAGCCGTTTTAAGTATGATAAAAATTAATATTTATAGCAACGGACTATACTATTTTTAAATGTTAACGTTCTGAACTGCAATTACGGGCACTTATTATAAAAATGCACGCCGTTTATATAATCTATCAGCAAAATCAAAAAATCTAAAACAGCTTCAGAACTGCGAGTAGGTCGAACTCGATTTAATATTAAATATATTTGATTTAAAACATAATTGTTGTTTATTTTTATATAAAAAAAGGAGACCTTCATGGAACATTGGAGTATTGAAGATTATAAAAAATATGAAGATAGTAAAAAGCCAAAAAAAGCTAAATATAGATCTTATAAAACATCTGTAGATGGTCATACTTTTGATAGCCTAAAAGAAGCCGAATATTATCAAGATTTAAAAATAAGACTAAAGTCAAATGACATTAAAGGTTTTTGTCTGCAACCTACATTTATTTTAGCTCCTGGTCTTAAATATAAGGCTGATTTTATTACATTTAATAATGATGGAACTTATGATGTTATTGATGTTAAAGGTTTTAGAACTAAAGAATATATTGCAAAAAAGAAGGTATTTGAAGATAAATATAATTTAAGAATTACAGAAATTAATTAATACATATACATACATCTTACCTCAAAAACATTTCTCAAGTACAGAAAGGATAAGGGTTTATTATGATAAATAAATTACCAAAAAATTTAAAAATTATAATAATCTGTTTTTCTATTTTTATGTGCTTACTAATAGTTATTAAAGTAATAAATGATAATCGTCCTGAAAATATTTTAAAAGAAAAAAAATCAGTGCTTTATAGTTTAGTTGATAAAACAACATTTGTAAATATAAAACAATACTGCATCTATGGTACTCACTTTAATATTGAAGGTACTTTAGACCTTGTACAACTTTCTGGAATAAGAATAGACAATATTGATTTATGCCTTCGAGATTTAGATGGTGATGAAATACGGCATAAAATCCGATTTTTATACACAAAATAATACTATTTCTTTTTCTAGCACAGATAAAATAAATGAAGGCCTTGATTTAGAAACTATTCCTATAAATGAGTATTATATATTTATAAAGCTTACATTTTCAAATAGTGATATAAAATACTATTCATTAAAAAATACCTCTAGCTATTCTGATTTAACATATTATACAATTACTAAAAGCAATTCTAATAATAAAATAGATATTTCTTTTAATCAATATAATGGCATTCCTTATATGAATCTATGTGTAAAAAAAGTTGACTCTTTGCCAGAAGATATTTATGACTTTGCAATTGATCCTGGTCATGGTGGCAAGGACAAAGGTGCAAAATCAGGTGATTATACTGAAGCTGAATTAGCTTTAAAATGTGGATTGGATTTAAAAAACAAATTAGAAATTCTTGGATTTAAAGTTTTTATTTCTAGAGATGGTTCTGAAAGTCAAACTGAAGATACTACAACTAATATGTATGATGAAAATGGTAGAATTAATATTTTAAATAAATCACACGCCAAACTGTTACTTTCTTTACATTTAAATGAAAATATTTATAATAAAAAACTAGGTGGTATTGAAGTTTATGCCCCAAGTAATTGTAATTTAGATTTTGCATCAAGCATAGCTAAAAACATTGTTGATGACTGTGGTACAAATTATTCAAGCCTTAAATCTTTCAAAGCAGAAGATGGAGTATATGTAAGGAATTTTAATAATGCTGATATTTTAGCATATAAAACAAGAGCATCAAAAAGTGGATATGAACCATATAATATAACAACATCAACTCCATATTTATACATAATACGAGAAACAGGTGGTATTTCAACAGGTGCATTTGTTGATGGAAGAAATAAATTATATGGTAAAAATATTTTTTATAATTCAAATATAGGAATAGAAGCTTATCAAATTGAGCTTGGATATATGAAAATTAATACTGACTTAGAAAATATAGTGAACAATTATCCACAATATATGGATGCTATTGTGAAAACTATTCAGGAAAATTATATAAAATAATTAAAAAATATATTTTTAGAAAGGATTTAAAAAAATGGAATATAGAAAATTTAATAATACTATTATTGCAAGAATTGATAAAGGAGAAGAAATCTTAGATAAAATCAAAGAAATTTCTATAAAAGAAAATATAAAACTTGCAAATGTTAATGCACTTGGAGCTACTAATGATTTTACTGTAGGCGTTTTTAAAACAGCTGAAAAAAAATACTATTCAAATACTTTTAAAGGAGATTTTGAAATAGTTTCTCTTACAGGAACAATTAATACTATGAATGGCGAATTTTATACTCATATTCACATGAGTGCTGGAGATGCAAATGGTAAAGTTTTTGGTGGTCATTTAAATAGAGCAATTGTAAGTGCTACATGTGAAATGGTTATCCACATAATTGAAGGAACTGTGGATAGAAGACTTGATAAAGAAATAGGATTGAATCTTTTTAGATTTTAATATATTTAATGAGGTAAGAAGTCGGAGGTATGAGGTCAGAAATCATATTTCCTACCTCATACCTCTTACTTCATAACTCTTTATTATTTTATATATTTTGCTTTGTTATATAAATCGGCTTACTTCTATCATCTAATTCAAAATTATTCTCATCAATTCTGATATATACACTACCAATTGGTGAATGAATATATGGCACTATATCTGGATCATAATTACAAACCGTATTAACAGCAAAAACATGTATATTATCTGGATTATTATTATATTCATCTGATTCATTTCCTGCCATAAATCTCCATCCACTATCAGGTCTTCCATCATCCGGCTTTTCTCTATACATGTATCCAACTTTATATCCTTCTTTTGTTATTTTGTCACTTACCAAACATCCTTCTCCATTTGGCTCATTCCATTTTATAAGTTCTTTAACTTTTATTTTAATATAACCATCCTTTGTTCTTACTGGTTCCTTATTTTCAATCATTTTTTATCTCCTCCTTAATAATTATTCTTATATTCTTCCAGTGCTTTTGCTAATTGATCTGGACATGAAGTTCCTCTCATTCTGCAGTCTATTCCTTTAAGTTTATTAATTACATCATCAACCTTCATTCCTTTTATCAAAGAACACACTCCTTTTGTATTTCCATCACATCCGCCAATAATTTTTGCATCTTTTACAATATTATCTTCAATGTCCAATATTATTTTCATTGAACAAACACCTTGTGGTATATATTCGTATATCATCTTTCTTTTGCTGTAATTCAAGTTTAATTAAATTAACTTGAATTGCAACTTTCCTCCTTACATTTATTATTATTAATCCGCAACTTTGCCTTCATTGTATATACTTTTTTCTTAGGCTAAAGCACGAAAAAAGATATTTAGGTGCCGCTGTTGCTACTCTATAAAATATAGTTTGTCTATGATTCATAATTATTCAAAAACTAGTATGTTAATTTTTCGAATTTTTTAGTTCCAATTTTTGAAATATATTGCCACAACAATATATCTGCTAATAAAAATATTAATATCTCTATAATTACTACATTATTTT
>CAMZHI010000033.1 GCA_947306755.1 uncultured Clostridia bacterium
GCTCAAAGTATTTATTTAAAATAATTTGTGACAAATGATTGACTAACCTACAAAAAATATTTTGGGAAAATCTTGAGATTATTGTCAAAATGGAAATTTTATGGTATACTAAATATAGTGTTCAGAAAGAGAGGAGGTTATTTGTATGGAAAATAATGTAAGAATACATTCAAAAGAAGAACGAGATAAATATAAAGAATTATATGATTATTTAGGAATCGCACAAGGAACAGATGTATTTTATAAAGATGCACATCCTAAGTTAGAAGGTCGTAATGGCAGTTGTTGGGAATTTATATATAAACCAAATATTAGATTTTATACATCGGCGGTTGACACTTATGGCAAAATTGACCAATGTTGGATTGACTGCTGTAACGTAGGCTTTCGTCCAGCATTTTCGTTTTCTAAAATCGAAGACATCACAACGAACGGAGGGAGTTGTGATCAAGTTAAAGGAAAAAATATATGGAAAATAACAGGAAGATATGTACCACAAAATGTACCAAGTGAAGAAGAACAAAAAAAATTAAAAGAAAAGATTGATAATGGAACATTAAAAGTTATGAAAAAAAAGCATTATCCAAAATTTAGTAAATTGGTAAATAAAGCTATTCTTTCTAATAATTATGATGAAAATATAGAAGATGATATAGAATGGTTAGATGAATACGTAGATGAAGAAACAGGAAATCGATATGCAGTGCGTATTGATGGAGATAGTTATGAATTTGAAGAATGTAAGTCGATGATAGCATATGCAATACAGAATGAAGATGGAACATATGAAGCAGTGTATTCAGAATGCTATTTCGGAGGTTTGCCATTTAATTTTATAAATGAAATAACTGACTTCGAACATACTTTTTTAGGTGAAATGTGTAATGGACCATTAAAAAATTTTTTTGATTTAACTGTACCAGAACAAGAACCATTAAAAACAGCAGATCTAATTAACTGTTGGCTTAAAGGATTACGTACATTACAAAATATGCAAGATCAATATCTCCAATTAATGGAAAGTGCACTTCAAGGAGCAGACATAAAAAAAGAAGCAGATATATTCAAAGATAAATATGGTGTAAGTATAAGAGGATTACAAAGAATGGATGGTAAACATCAAGAAATGGATGGTGAACGTGATGAATAATATAGAAATGTCTAAAATAGATAAAAAAGAATTTTTAGAACTATATGAAAAAGCAAAAAAAGGTGAAGTAGATGTATACCAACTGCCAAATGATGTATTAGAAAAAATGTATATTTTATTAGAGGAAGAAATAAGAATAAAAGAAAGAGATATAGAAATTTTAAAAGAAAAATTAGGTAAAAAATAAATAACAATACAAAATGCATTTTTCATTGGGGACAGTCCTCAATGAAAAATTTTTTTCTTCTATTGTAAAAAAAGGTTCTTTAATATATAATTTTGATAAATAATAAAAAATGGAGGTGCCAAATGAAGAAAAAAGTTGCAAAATGTATTGGAGGAGCATTATTTGTAGTGCTAGTTATAATAACAATATTCAACATATATAGTTGGATTGTTAGTGGAAAGCAAAATATAAAAATTAGCACACCTAATAAAGCTTTTACAAATAGTGATTTATATGTGTCAATAATTGCACAAGAAAAGGGATTAGATTTAGATACAAAAACTAAATTAAAATTAGTTAATTCTAAAGGAAGAAAAGTAAAAAATGTAAAGACAAAATATGAAGGTAATACTGCTGTTTTAAGTATTCCTGAGATAGAATCGGGAAATTACTATTTAGAGGCAAAAGTATCTAGTAAAGCAGGAAAAGACAAAGTAAAAAAAGAGATTTATTTATCTGATGGAAATTTGGAAAATGTTACAATAAATTTTGATAAAGGAATATATAAACCTGGAGATACAGTAAATTATAGAGCATTATTGACAAGTAAAGAAAATGATGAGGCTATTAGTAAAGATATTAATATTAGTATTTATGATGGTAATGATAATAAAGTTTATAATGAAAATATAAAATCATCTGATTATGGAATTGTTAGTGGAAAATTTGAGTTAGCAAATGAAGTAAATAGTGGGTTATATAAATTAGTTGTAAAATCAAATGAAAATGAAACAACAAAACAATTCAAAGTAAATCCTTATGTTACACCAAAATATGAAGTAAAAGTAGATTTTGATAAACAAAATTATCTAGTTGAAGATACTGCAAAAATAACATTTACTGCGAAGTATTTTTTCGGAGAAGCTGTTAAAGATGCCAAATTAAAAGTGTTTATAGATAATAAAGAATATAAAACATTAGAAAGTAATGAGCAGGGAATAGCAACAGTAGATTATTACATAAAAGATGCAAAAACTTATAATATAAAGGTTGAGGCAGTTGATTCATCAAATTATTATGTTGAAGCAACAAATAGTTTTTCAGCTGGAACAGATTTATTTGAAATTCAATTACTTCCTGAATATGGTACTCTTTCTGCTGGAAGAAAAAACGATGTTTATGTATTTACAAGTAATGCTGATGGAACACCTGTAAAATCTTATATTACAGTTTCATCTAATAATTTTACAAAACAAATTGCAACAGATGAAAATGGTATTGGTAAATTTTCGATAGATATTGATCAAATAAGCAATCAAAAAGTAAATTCAAAATATGATACATTAAATTATACGACACAGGCAAGTGTAAAGCAATTTTCAATTATTGCAGAAGATACAAACAAAAATAAAATTCAAAAGAAAGTATCATTAGATATTATACAAAATGATTTATTATTATCAACAAATAAGGTGAAATATGAACAAGGAGAAGATATACAAATTAAAGTTTCATCTTTAAATGATAATACAAAAAACATATACTTTTTTAAAAATGACAAGCTAATTAAAATGCTTAGTACAGAATCAAATGATACAAAAATAAATTTAGATGATAATTATGGATTAATTGATATTTATGTTACAGATAAAACAGATAATTATAAATCAAATAAAACAGAATTTAAGAAAACAATATTCGTAAAACCAAGTAAAGAGCTAAATATAAGTATTAATACAGATAAACAAGAATATAAACCAGGCGAAAAAATAAATATTTCATTTAATACTCAAGATGAAAATAAAGCGAATGTTGATTCTGCACTTTTAATTAGTATGTTAGATAATTCTGTATTAAATTTAGCAAATAATGATTTATCAATAGATAATATAAAACTCGCATTACAAGATATAAAATTTTCAAATGACTTAGATGCGGCAACTTTATATTCATGTATAGTAAATGATAAATCAGAACAAACAATGATGGCACTACTACTAAAACAAGGAAACAAAAATAAAAATATATCAGAAACAATAATAAATGATTATGAACAAAGAGAAAAGGCAAAAACTATATCAATTGTTTTATTAATTATTATAGCAATAATAACAATTATCCTATTATTTATAAAATTTAAAGTATTAAGGCAAGGTATTAAACATTTAATTAACTTTATAATATTTGACCTTTTATTATCAATTGTTGTTATAGCAATTATAGAAGAAAACTTCTGGAGTTTTGATTTTACATGGGCAACTTTTGCAATAACTAGTATTGTAGGACTTGCAATATATATTTTATTTATATCACGATTTAGTAAAAAGCTATTTAGAACTTCAGTGTCAATTATTTTAACACTTTGTGTTATTACAGCTTTAAAAATACTTATTGTGGATTTAGATGTTTCTCCATATATAATAGCATTTATAGGGGCAATATTATTACTGATTTTAGCAATAATTGCTAAATTTATTCAAGTACAAAAAATAAATATTAATAAAAAAATGAAAGCTATTTTTACAGAAATAATATATATTTTAAAATACTTGGGAGCATTGATTTTATCAATTGCTATTGGTGGCATTTTAGAAAAAATATTTACATTTGATGAGATATCAATTGTTATTATTATAATTTGTACATATATATTTAATTATCTATTTAATCTAAGAGCTAATGGAGAGAATAAAGATGACTTAAATAATAATCCTAAATCATATATTATAATTATATTTGCAATAATAGGAGCTATTGCAGTGGGATCATTTGGAATAATGATATTTAATAATGCAAAAAATACAGTAGGTAATGCATGGCTTTCAGAAGTCACTATTGATCAAGCACCAGATACAGATTCAAGAGTGAAAAATAATACAAAGGATAGGAATTATAATTATTATACAGATTCGGCTTTAGATACGGAATCAAAAAGTACTGATAAATCATCAGTTTTAGATGGATTAGAATCATCTCTAAATGTTTTCTCTAAAAAAGCTACAAATAAAAGTGAAGAAATTAATGAATCTAATAATAATGAAAAAGTTGAAAATGAACAAGAAAAAAATGTAGATGAAAATATAAGAAATGTATTTTTAGAAAGTATGTGTTTTATTCCAGAATTGGTTACAACTGGAGGAAATGCAAATATTGAGTTAAAACTAAGTGATAATATTACTACATGGACAATTCAAACTGTTGGAAATACTAAAGATGGAAAAATAGGATATGGAATGATAAATAATGTAAAAGTATTTAAAGACTTTTTCGTAGATTTTGAATTACCTAAAAACTTAATTGAAACAGATAATGTAAGTATCCCAGTAACAGTTCATAATTATACAGACAATCAAATTAATACAGTATTAAAGATAAAAGAAGATGAATGGTTTAAAATAGAAAACAATAATATAGATATTAGCATAAATCCAAAATCAACTAATATGGTTTATATTCCAATATCAGTTTTAAAACCTGGAAACAACAAATTTAGAGCTGAAGTTTCAAGTGATTCTTTAACAGATATAGTTGAAAAAGATTGTTTAGTTTCAACAAAAGGCTATAAAGTAGAAAAAGTTGTTTCAACAGGAAATTTAGATGAAGATATTTCAGAAGATATATTGGTTTTAGATGATATAATTGAAAATTCAGCAAAGGCAAAAGTAAAAATCTATTCAAGTACATTGTCTCAAACTGTAGAAGGAATGGAAAACATCTTCAAAATGCCAACAGGATGTTTTGAACAAATTTCTTCAAGTTTATATCCAAATATTTTAGCTTTAAAATATTTAGAGGAAAACAAAATTGTAAATGAAGAAATACGAAATAAAGCTCTTTCTTATATATCTTCAGGATACCAAAAATTATTAACATATGAAGTAAAAGGAGAAAGCGGAGGATATTCACTATATGGACGCTCACCTGCAGAAACAGTTTTAACAGCATATGGATTAATGGAAATTACTGATTTAAGCAAAGTATATTCTGTGGATGATAGTGTAATCAATAAAATGACAGACTTTTTATATAAAAAACAAAACTCGAATGGAACATTTACAATTACAGGTAGCCATATAGGCGGAGCTTCATCAAGAGAAAATTTAGCATTAAATGCATATATTACTTGGGCCTTGTCAGAGAGCAATCCAAAAGATAATAGAATAAATAAATCAGTTGAATATTTAAAAGGCAAATTAAATAGTATTGATGACAACTATACTTTAGCACTAGTTGCAAATGCATTAGCAAATGTAAATGATAAAGAATTAAATAATGTTTTAAAAAGACTAGTAAATAATACAAAAATAGACGAAAGAACAGCATATATTACATCAGACATTGTGGATTATTATGGTTCAAGGTCTAATGTTCAAAACATACAAACAGTTGCATTAACATCAATGGCATTATCTAAGAGCTCATATAATCAAGATGTTAATAAAAGATTAATAAACTATTTAATTAGTAAAAAAGATACAAGAGGAACTTGGTATAGTACACAAGCTACAATACTATCATTAAAAGCATTAAATGAAAGAAATGAAAAAAATCAATTACAAAATCAAACAATTACTGTAAAAGTAAATGATACAGAACAAAAAATAGAAATAAAAGATAATCCACTTGAATTATATGAATTAACCTTTGAAAATCTAAATAAAGAAAACAAGTTAAACATAGATATAGAAAAAGGTAATGCATATTATGAAGTAATTGAAGAATACTATATTCCATATGAAAATGTAGATACAAAAAATGACAATATTGAAATATCAGTTGAAAGTAATAATGATTTAAAAGTTAATGAATTATTAAATGCAAAAGTTAAACTTGTAAATAGAAGTCAAAACACTATATTAAATGGAATGGTTACAATTGATATTCCACAAGGATTTGTAGTTAATGAAGAAAGTTTAATGCTATTAGAAAAAAACGGAATAATAGAAAAATATGAAACTTCATATACGGCAATAAATATCTATTTAAGAAACTTTGAGATAGGTCAAATTATAAACTTAGATGTTTCATTTAGAGCAAGTTACCCAGTAGATATTACAGGAATGGCAGTAAAAATTTATGATTACTATAATCCAGAAATTGAAGGAAAAACAATGCCAATAAAAATAAATGTAAAGCAATAAAGCAATTTGGGGACAATTTGGGGACACCTTCCAAAAACAGAATATATTAATCAAAGATTAGCAGGAAATTAAAACTAATTTCCTGCTATTTTAGTATGAGTGTAGTTAATTATTAAACCTCAAAAAAATTATTTTATTTTCAATAAAAAATGGAGATGTTTTTGGAAGGTGTCCCCAAATTGCTCAAATTGTTTTTAAGAGATTACAAAAATATTACAATTATGTTACAATCCTG
Organism: uncultured Clostridia bacterium; assembly: GCA_947306755.1. GTDB lineage: Bacteria > Bacillota > Clostridia > TANB77 > CAG-508 > CAG-269. The sequence continues at coordinate 6,693 of CAMZHI010000033.1, forward strand.
TAATAAATGCTGAAAAAAATCGAAAAAAATGATATAGTATTACTGTATAGGTTTATGCAAAATTATGAAAAGAGGACATTATTATGAAAAAAGCAATCAGCATTATAATAATTGTTATATTATTACCAATTTTATTTGTAAATAGTGTAATAATAATAAACTCAATTATGAATCCAGATAAAATTCCGTCATTTTTTGGTTGGAAACCATTTATAGTTTTATCAGGTTCAATGGAGTCAGAAATATTTCCAGGAGACTTAGCAATAGTTAAAGATGTTGGAACAAAAGAATTAAAAGTAAATGATGTTATTGCATTTAGAAGTGAAGATATAGTAGTTACACATAGAATAGTAGAAATAAAAAACGAAAATGGAGCTATAAAATATAAAACTAAAGGAGATAATAATAATTCACAAGATGTTGGAGATGTATTGCCAGAACAAGTTGAAGGATTATATAAATTTAAAATTAGTAAAATGGGTAATTTAGCAATGTTTATGCAGACACCTACAGGAATAATCTCATGCTTATCTATTCCACTATTATTATTAGTTTTACTACATATGAAAGAAATAAAAGAAGATAGAAAATATATAAATGAAAAAGTTAACAAGCAAAAACAAATGGAGAAAGAAATAGAAGAATTAAAAAAGAAAAATGAAGAATTACAAAAAGAAAAAGCAATAAAATAATTTAGATTTTAAATTTTTATTATTTATAAATAATTAACTATAGAAAGGGGGGAGAGACGAATGAAAAACAACAGAATTACAAGACTTGCAATTTTAGTTTTAGCATTAACGATGATAACTTTAATGATAGTATCTGGAACTTTTGCAAAATATACATCAACAGCAACAGGTTCTGATACTGCTACAGTAGCAAAATGGTCTATTAAAGTTGGAACTGGAGATGGAGTTGAAATAGCTGGATCATCAAGTACAGTTTCATTTGATTTGTTCTCTACAATTAAAGATGAAGATGGTGAATCAGAAGCTGATGTTGCAGGAAAAGCAAGTGGTACAGCAGTTGGTGATACAGCAGCTACTGCAAAAATAATAGCACCAGGTACATCAGGAAGTTTTGATCTAATTGTTAAAAACGAATCAGAAGTAAATGCAACATACAGTATTGCTTTTAAATCAAATAATACAAGTATTCCAATTGAATTCAGTACAGATAATGGAGAACACTGGGACACAACTTTATCAGCTGCTAATATAAATAATCAAGCTATTAATATGAATTCAACTGCACAGACAAAAACAGTTAAGTGGAGATGGGCATATAATGTTAGTGAAGCAAGAGATACTTCAGATACTACCTTAGGAGTTGCTGCTCAAACATCTCCAGCATCAGTAACATTATCAGCTACAATTACTGCAACACAAGCACAATAATAACAATACAATTAGATTAAGTTAGATAATATATATTAAAGTATTTACAATGCACAGCAAAGTTGCGGATTAACTATAGCTGTGAATTGTAATGAATTGATATATATTATCTAACCTTTAATTAAAAATATATTGACAAAAGCATGTATAGTGTTTTTGTGAGTATATTTTAAAACTAAAGAAAGGAGAAGTAGTATTATACAATGGCTATTGAAACATTAGAAAAAAGAAAAATTGAATTAGATGAACAAAACTATATAAATGATTATAATAGACATAAAAAATTTAGAAATATAAACAAATCAGTTGCTTTTCTTATTGTTTTTATAATACTACTAGTACTTACAATATGCTTTAGAATATCTAGTATTGGTTTTAATTCTTTAGAGGCTTGGGAAGTAGATAAAATTGAACTTACAGAAGAAAATTTACAAATATTAAATGACACAAAACTAAATATTTTTAATGGATTAGCCAATAATAAAATAGCACCAAAATCTAAAGGTACATATAAGTTTAGTGTTAAGAACAAATCAAAATATGACATGATATATAACATTAAATTTGAAGATGATATGAAATCATTCATCAATATGAAATATAGATTAAAAATGGATAATATTTATGTTAAAGGAAATACTGATAAATACGTTAGTATAGATGAATTAGATTTGGACAGTATAATAGTACCAAAAGAATCAATAAATATATATACATTAGAGTGGTGTTGGGAAGATGATGATAAAAATGACACAAAAGTTGGTACAATGAAACAAGACCAATATTATTATTTTAAAATGCAAATAACATCAAATATATATGAAAAATAAAGGAGTCGAGAGTAATGCTATATACAGAAGAAGCAATAATGAAGCGTCAGCAAAAAGCTCAGTCAGTTAAAAAAGTTATTACAATAACAGCATATATATTGATTAGTATATTGCTAATATATAATATTTCACTAATAATACAATCTATTGTAAATCCATCAAAAACTCCAAGCTTTTTTGGAATAAAGACATATTCTATTATATCTGGAAGTATGGAACCTGCAATTCATATTGGAGATATTGTTTTAGCAAAAGAAACAAAAAAAGAAGACTTACAAATAGGTGATATTATTTCATTTAGATTAGGACAAAGTGTTGTAACACATAGGATTATTAGAATTGATGAAACAGAAAATGGCGATATTTATATAACAAAAGGAGATAAAAATAATACAGAAGATAAAGCAGAAATAAAAATAGATTTAATTGAGGGAAAAGTAATAGGTCGTATACCATTTTTGGGTAAAATATCAAAATTATTACAAGGAAATATTTCAATAATAGTTATTTTACTTATGATATATATTTATTATTCACATACAAGTAAAATAAGCCGTATAAAAAATAGAAGAAAAGCTAAAAGATTATTACATGAAGAAAATAATAAGGAGGAGTGAGACAATAATGAAAATAAAAAAAACATATAAATACTCTAGTTTTGCCATTTTTTTATTATTATGTCTAACTCTTTTTACATTAGCACATATAAATGATGCTAAATCAAAATATAAATCAAATGCAGGAGGAGATTCAAATGCTTCTGTTGCAGAATGGGTTGTTGCATTAGACCCTGTAACTGAAGGAAATAGTTTTAATTTAGTTACAGGCAATACTAATGTTGATTATACTATTAAAGTTAAAAGTATCTCACAAGTTTCATGTAACTATACAATAATAGTATCAAATGTTCCAAATGACATAAATGTATGTTTAGATGATGTTAATGAAAAAACACCATCATCAAATAGAGTGATTTTTTCAAATGTAGGATTATTTATTATAGGGGATGGAACTCAAGAAAGAGAACATAAATTATCATTTAGTGCACCTTTAGAATCAAGCGCTAATAATAACCAAATAAACATTCAAGTAGTTTTTACGCAAATTAATTAATAATATAGAGAGGATAAAAATTGATGTATAAGAAAAATGCCAAATGGTTGATACTTGGTATATTGATTGTAATATTTTTTTCAATAAATAGCTTTTCATCAAGCAAATATATAGAAACAATGAATAAACAAATTTCATTAAACATTAGAAAACCTATATATACATTAAAATTTCATCCTAATAATGGTGGAGAAGATAGTTTTATAACACAAGACATTACATATGGAACACCACAGTATTTGACTGCAAATACTTTTACAAAAGAAGGATGTATTTTTAAAGAGTGGAATACAGAAGCTGATGGAAGCGGAAATCCATATTTGAATGAAGAAGAAGTTGAAAACTTATCTAATTTAGAAGGAGATATAATAGATTTATATGCTATATGGACTGTTCCATCTAATTGTACATATAAAGTCATTCATAAAAAAATGGATTTAGATGGTGTAAACTATACAACTTCTAGTGTAGAGGAAATAGAAGCAGACCCAGGTGATATTGTAACACCTATTCCAAAATTCTATACAGGATTTAATATGCCTACTGAACAAACTGTTACAGTTGCAGCAGATGGTTCAACTACAATAACATATTTATATGAAAGAAAACAATTTCATGTAACTATTGTAAATGATGATTTGTTAACAATTTCAGATGGAATCACCTCCGGATACTATTATTATGGACAGCCAATACATATTGAATTTACACCAGATGTGCCAGGAGTATCGTTCATTTTTAATGATTATTTGATTACTCAAATAGATGAAGAAAATACAAGGACTATTTCGACACTGAATGATGAAATAATAGACATTACTATCGAGGATAACACAATAATTGAACCAGAATTTTCATCTTATCCAGTTGCATATTTCAAAGCATTTAATGGAACACCGTGGATAAATGGGGCATATGTCACAAGTCATAGTACTGTATATGATAATTTATATACTGACAAAAATAAACTTACTGGTTATGGGCCACTAAGAGATCCAAATTATCCTAATTATGATGAGTATATGTTTGGAGATATGAATAATCCTACAAATGGATTATCTAAAAAACAGATTACAGAATTTAAACGTAATACTACAAAAACAATGGATGAAATTGAAGCTATGTATAATGCAGGTACTGCAATGCTTGTATCAAATGAAGTTGATGATGGATATTTAAGTCCAGTTCCAGTATATGCATGGATTGAAGGAAATACAATATATTGGGATAGTTTAGCATATATTGTTAAATTCCATCCAGATACGATTTCAGCATTCTATTGTATGGCAGAAGCTACAAGAATTGATTTGACAAATATTGATACAAGTTTAGTTAAAAACTTTAACTCGTTTTTTAACACATGTTTGAATATGACTGAGATAAAAGGTTATATCAATACTAATGGAGTTGTTAATCCTGGATCAAGTGATACATTTAATTATGCAAGAGATAATACCACAGATTCCTCAAGCAAACAGGGAATGTCATATATGTTTAATGATTGTAAGGCACTATTAAGTCTTGATGTTTCAAAATTCAATACAACAAATGTTGTTGATATGAAGAGAATGTTTGCAGGATGTGCTAATATACAAAATCTTGATTTGTTCAGTTTTGATACATCAAATGTTAAAAGTATGTATTGGATGTTTAGAAATTGTAAACAAATCAGTGAACTACGTTTAACAAGTTTTAACACAACAAATGTTAAAAATGCATTTGGTATGTTTTATAATGCAAGTAATTTAAAAACAGTATACTTAGGTGACAGTTTCCAAACACCAAATCTAATAAATTGTTCACAAATGTTCCAAGGCTGTCAAAAATTAGAAACAATATATGCAAAACATGATTTTGATAGAACTAAAGTAACTTCACATGCAAATATGTTTACAGGATGTACAAGATTAGTAGGTGGTAGAGATACTGATTATGAAACACCATTTAGTAGTAGTATTATAGATAAAACATATGCCCAAATATCAAATGAAAATCAAAATGGATATTTTACATCAAATGTTCATGGAACAAAGTATTATATTACTTACCATTTACATGGTGGTACAGCTGAAAATCGTTCATATTACTTTAATACGTCACCATCATTTAGTTTATCAAGACCTACAAAAGAAGGATATATATTTAATGGATGGACAGGATCAAATGGGGATACTCCAGAATTAGATGTAACTATTACACAAGGTTCAACAGGTGACAGAACTTATACTGCAAATTATGAGCCAATTAAATATAGAGTGAGATTTTATCCTAATGGTGGTACTGGAACAACAATGCAGGCACAAGAGTTTACTTATGATGTATCACAAACACTAAATGCAAATACTTATACTTGGGGAGATAGAACATTCCTAGGATGGAATACATCAGCAGATGGTACTGGTATAGATTATACAGATCAAGAAAGTGTGTCTAATTTATCAAGTACAAATGAGGATATTGTCAATTTATATGCACAATGGTCAAAAGAAAAGTATAATATTTCATATAATTATGGAACCTTTAATTTTACTGGTTCAAATTATATGAATGCTGATATACAATTATATAAACCAGAAAACTTTGATAGAGATTTTGAAATATCATTTGATGTAAATGATTTTACAGTTATAAATTATCAAAGTGACAATAGAAATACTATAGTTTCTGCACAATATGAGAATAAAGCTCCATATCCAGGATTTGCACTTCAATATAGAGGTGATAAGTCTCCACATAAAATATATTTCCAAGCAAATACTACTCATTCTGGATACATGGGAAATGCTTGGCTAGACCCTACAGTTGCAAACTCTGGGTCAATGGATATTGTAAAAGAAAATGGAATGATATATTTTAATTCTCAGCACGCATTAGATGGATCAACACAAGACTATATCGATTTTAACAATATTAAGAGTGAGGATAAAGAAGCAATGAAAAGTGCTTATATTCCGCTAACATTTGGAGCAAATTATAGTCAGCATGGTACAATGAGAAGATTTTCAAAAGTTACATTATCTGATGTTATAGTTACACTTCCATATGATTCTGATGAAGTAGAAACTGTAACTATGCCGACACCAACATTTACAGGATACACATTTGATGGATGGTATACAGAGCCAAATGGAGCTGGAACAAAAATAACGTCAGGAGCACAAATTACAAACCTTAATACAACACTTTATGCAAATTGGATTGTTGAATAAAAATATATCATATAAAGTTACAATTCGCGTTTGTACAAATATATATTTGTAAAGACATGAATTGTAACTTTTTTGATAAAAAAGAATAATAAAAAAAGTGCCTAGAGACACTTTTTAAAAATAATTTAATACGAATGTTTTGATTTGACCACTGTTGGCGGTATTTCAAATTTAATTTTAAAACAATTAAATTTATTAGTTTCGCCACTTTCTAAATAATCTAAATAAATATCGAGCTCATCTAAATTTTTACATGCAGTAATGATTGCGGGATGTAAATTATAATTAAACATAAGCTCAAAACCTAAATCAAAAGCTTCTTTTATTGATGATTTTTCTTTAGTACGCATTAGCTTGTAACTTTCTCTAAATCGTGAAATAAAAGGATTTTTATATAGAGAAATTGGTAATGTATATTTTTCATTTATAATATCATCAATTGACGAATATGTGTTATCTGAGTTTTCTAATTTATCTTTTAATGTTTTAAGTTCATATGGAAGAACAACTTTTTTATCAATTTCTGAAATGATTAAGGTGTTTTCTTCATATTTATCTTCTTCTAATGTATTATTACATTGCTCTGAGTTATTTGCAACCTCAGTGTTTTCTATTGTTGCAGGAGCTTCTGTGGTAGATAAATCATTTTTTTGATTATCAGCAGAAGTTTGATGATTTTCATCTATAGTATCAGTTTGAGAATCAATTGTAGCATTTGTAAAATTATCTAAAACAATTGTATTAAATAAATCTGAATTATCAATTTCTTGCAACATTTTTTCTGATAGATTTATACTATTATTGCATATATCTAAAGATGTTTTTAAATCTTCAAAAATATTTTTAATTTCATCAACAAAACGAATATCAATTGGGTCAGTAGATTCAGCAAATGATTGCATTAAAGTTAAAATTGATTTTTTTGATTCTTTTTGAGAGCAAATAATATTATTTAAAATTTCTTTATTTTTTTCTTTTTGATCATTAGTATCTATCATAATTACTTCAGTTCCTTTCTAAATTACATATTAGTTTGGAAAAGAATTAAATATTTTCTTCAAATAAATTATATATTATTAATTAAAAAAAGTCCATAGTTAGTTTATTATATTAAAGGACTTTTTTTGTATATTCAGAAACCATTTTACACTATTTCAGGTTTCATAATATTTGACAAAAGTATAGATTAAAGGATAAAATAAAAGAAAAAACATTTTATATTAGTTGAGGTTTAGAATAAAAAACTCAAATTATAGAAGCTATAATCATAATAGAGGTAAAATAGAGAGGAGTTTTTAGAGTGATAGATTTTGAATTATATAGAATATTTAAAGCTGTTGCTGATGAACAAAAATTAACAAGAGCAAGTGAGATATTAAATATATCACAACCAGCAGTAACAAAGCACATACATAATTTAGAAAACGCATTAAATGTCCAACTATTTATAAGAAGTAAATATGGGATGATATTAAATGAAAATGGAAAAAAACTATATGAAAGAATAAAAGGACCAATTGAAATACTTTCAAAATGTGAGGAAATATTTAGCATAAATGAAAATGTAGATTTGGGTGTACATGGAAATATGCCAAGTAGAATTTATAATAATTTTATTTCTAAATATTATAATAAACATAAAAATAGTATTATCAATATACAAACATTAGAAGCAACTGAATTATTTTCAAGACTAGCGAATTTGAAAATAGATTTAGCTTTTTCTAAAAAATATAGTGAAGAATTATATAATCCTAAAGAAATAAAATTTATAAAAATTGGAGAATTACATGATGTATTTATAGTAAATCCAGATTCTAAATATTTAAAGACTAAAATAACAACAAAAGATTTAAAAAATACAACAATATATACTTTAAAAAAGTTTTCAAGTGCATATCAAAATTTAATAGAATCATTAGAATATCATGATGGAGAAGTAATTAATATTGAAAATGTAAATTTTACAGCAATGATTGAATTACTAAAAGTTAGAGATGTTATTACAGTTATGACGAAAGAATATGTTGAAGAAAAAATTGCCAAAAACGAATTAAGTGTTTTAGAGGTTGGATTTTCTCTTCCAAATGCCGAATATGGTATATATTATAATATTAATAATAAATCTCCAAAAATTAATAATCTAATTAAAATATTTACTAGTGGAGTCAAAGTATAATTAAAAGTTATACTTTGACTCCATATTTATATTTTACATATTTGTATTAACATATTATAATTGTATATAGAAAGTGTTACATAATAATAAAATAATAAATTTTAGGAGGAACTAAACAGTGTATTCTAAAACAATTTTAAATAATAATAAGGAAAAAATATTTGTTGAAGTATATGAGCCAGTAAATATCAAATCAACTATTGTATTTTGCCATGGTATTACTGGTTGTAGAAAGGGAAGAACAATTGAAGATGATTATTTTCAAAAATTTGCATCACATCTTTCTGAATCTAATTACAAAGTTATTTTATTTGACTATTCCGGACATGGCGATAGCGAAGGGGATAGTCAAGATGTTTGTTTAAGTAAATCTGTATCTGAATTAGAAAAAGTTTTTTATGACGAAGTCAAAACAGATAATGTAGATTTCTTGGTATTTTCTTATGGCGCAACAGTTTTATGTAGATTTTTAGAACAGCACCCAAATATTAAACCTAATCACATAGCAATGATAAGTCCTGGATTTGACCCATTATATAGTGGATTTTTAGATGAAAATAATATTTTCGGAAAGGATATTGCTAAAGCATATTATAGCGGAGAGATGAAGGAAAAAGGGTATGCTATTGTTGGAGCCAAAAACTTTAAGCTTGGCATAAATTTTATTGAAGAACTTAAATCATTTAAACCAGATTATTTGACAAAAGTTGGTTCAAAATTGCTTGTTTTATCTGGTAACAATGATATTATAATTGACACAAAATTCAATCATGAATTTTGCAAAAAACATAATATTAGAAACATTGACTATAATGCTTCACATTCGTTATTTGAGGAAATTGATAAAGCATTTTATGACATAGAAGAATTTTTTAATAATTGAATTATAATTAATAATAATGTAAAAAAAGATATATTGAAAAATAGTCATTTTGCAAAAATAACTAAAGTGAAAAATTTTTAGTTATTTTTTTGTTTTAATTTCATAATATTAAACAGAAATTAAAATAAAGAGGTGTATTATGAAATATTGGGTTAAAGGAATAGCAATGGGAAACACACAAGATAAATATATGTATTTAACATTTGATGAAGGGTATGAAGCGGGATATACTGGAAAAATTTTAGATATACTAAAAGAAAATAATGTTCCAGCTTCATTTTTTATAAATGAATGATAACAGTATTATTTTAATATTGTAAAAAAAGAAGACATTTGCTATACTATTTATAAGTATATTAGAATAATAATTTTGAATGATTAACGATATAATTAAGCTAATATTTTAAGAAAAAAAGGAGTTCAAAATGAAAGAGTATTATAATATGAAATTATATGGTTATCATCAATATGATGAATATCAATATGAGTATGAAGAATTTATAGTACTACATGAAAAAATTCAATCTATCCAACCTCTAATTAGTAAAATAATTGAGCAATTAGAAGATGATCCTGACAAATTTCCCAGAAGTTTTATGAAGCTTTCAACTGGAGCTAAAGTATTATTACCTTGTAGAGTTCCAAATGAAGAGCTTATTACAAATTTATTCTTTAATATGACAGCAGAAGAAGTAGAAAAATTTATTCATAATACAGTTATGTATGAAAATCATTCATCTAATCCAGATATAGATGAAAATTATGTGATGTGTTTTAGAAGAGCTATTCCTTCAGAAGAGCCGTTATATGATAATTTTTGGACAACTCCTGAATCAAATGAATCATTTATAGGACTTAGTACTGAGCAACCTAAAGATAGTCCTATAAGATTACACTCAGTTATAAAAGTTACAAGCTTGGCACAACTTAAAAAACATGGTATCGTTGATTCGGAACGCTTAGGAAGCGAAGGAGAAATTGCTATTGATCCTAACAAAAAATTCGATGGTGTATTATTTCAGTATAAGGATTCTAGGGAATTATATGCGCTAAGGGATTATATAGACAATGGGGGAATTACTAGACAAGAGATGCTCGAAACAGCTCAAAAGACTTATTATGAAAGAACAAAATTGCAAGGATTACCAATATTTGAAGAAGGTTATTTAAAAGAACAATTGGATAAAATATGTGATGAAACCACTTTTTCGGGCTTAACCCAAATGAGTAATAATGTAAGAGACATTTCTAAACAGTTAGAATTAGGAGATGACGTGATAGAAGAAGGAGATATTGACTATGGCGCAAACGATTGGATATAATATAAATTATACTAGAGCATATACAGAAGTTAATTGCTTATTAAATTATTTACCACAATCATATATTGATAAGTTACCAAAGAAATTAATTCAACTTATACAAAATCAATCTAGTAAACAATATAATATAGATATTGATACTAATAAAAGCTTATTAGATCAAAATTTTTCAAAAGAAACACGAGATTTAATAGCTGTTTTGAAATACAATTATTGGTCAACAGAAGAAGAAAAAAAACATTTAGAAGAAATATTTTATAATAATGAGAATAAGTATCAAGAAGAGTTAAGGGAAAAATATAATCTAGATAATTTGTTTAAAGAGAAAAAAGAAGAAGCAGTTATAGAAAATACAAATTTACCAATTGAGATAAAAAAAGAAACATTTTTTAAGAAATTGATTAGTTTTATAAAAGGATTATTTAATAAAACTAATTAATACAAATAACCATTTTGCAAAATAGCTAAAGAAAAAAACTTTAGTTATTTTTTTTTTACTTAAAACATATAATTAAACAAAAGAAGAGAAAGGATTTAAATAGATGAATAAAGAGATTAAGGTAATTGTATTAGGTAGTTTATTAACATTAATTCTTACATTGAGTATATTTACAGGATTAGACCAAAATATTATTACTACAAATGGAGAGATAGAACTTAATAATACAAAAATAGGGTGGGGAATAAAGAGAAAAGATACGCATGAACAACCTGAATTAGGACAAAAAAATATTGAATTAATAAATAAATATAATGGAATAGCACTTGGAAATAATCAAGATAAAACAATATATTTGACATATGATTTGGGATATGAAGCAGGGTATACGTCAAAAATATTAGATACTTTGAAAGAAAAAAATGTTCAAGGTACTTTTTTTATAACAGCACATTATTTAAATACAGCACCAGAATTAGTAAAAAGAATGATTGATGAAGGCCATATTGTTGGAAATCATGTTCCTACTTTCTTGATGGAACTATAAAAAATATTTAAATAAATCGCTACATATTATAACAAAAGACTTATAGATATTAAGTACAAAAAATGAAAATGATATGTATAAAACCTTTACAAATAAAAAAATGATTATTATAATATAAATATAAGTTTTAATTTAAATAAGGAAGGAAGCAAGATATGAAAAAAATAGATTTAAAAGTATATAGAACATTAATAAAACAGTCAAAAGAAAGAGAGAAAATACAACTATACTTTGATGAAAGTGATAAAATGGTGCCAACAGAAAAAGCAAGAGAAGCAGAAAAAATATTAGAAGAAGCACAAGTAGTAATCACATTAGATGAATTAAGAGAATTGCAAAAAAATACCACAGAAAAAGAAAAAATAGAATCATATTTTGATGAAGTAGATAGGTGGGTGCCAACAGAAAAAGCAAGAGAAGCAGAAAAAATATTAGAAGAAGCACAAGTA